>JBJOPA010000111.1:0-10797 GCA_046051005.1 Bacteroidota bacterium | reverse complement strand
ATGGGTTTTCTTTTTCCGTAGCCGTGATGTTGCAAGCGTCCTGCATCAATTCCTTTTCCCACCAAAAACTCTGCAACGGTTCGTGCGCGGTCGGAAGAGAGTCGGTCGCACACGTCATCGGGCGGCAATCCGTTGGTATGTCCGCCAATTTCGACGACTACGCCGGGATTTTCGTTCAAAAAACGATACAACCCATTCAAATCGGCACTCGACGAACTGTCTAACTGATAAGAATCGGGTTTAAATTGAATGCGTTCTAACCTCAAAATTTCGCCTGTTGCCAATTTCGCACCGTTGTAATTCACCGTTTTTTTAGGTTCTACAGTGGGTGTTGGCGTTGTTGCTTTTGGTTTTGGGTCAACTGGCTTTTCGACACTGACTGCAACTTCGTTGGAAATCTCCCCCCCAGTATTTGGCGTGGGTTTTGACGGTTTTGGTGGTTTTGGCGTAACTTTCGGCGGTTTTACTGCCGCAATCGGTGGATTTTCAGGTATTTTTACAGGAACAATATCCGAGGCATTGTCTATCAAAATATTTCCGTTGTAGGGAAATAGAGTAGGCGTTTTGTAAAATGCCTCAATCATCAAATGTGAATAATTCGCTTTTGGCGATAATTTAAAAGCCACTTTTTGCCAAGTTCCAGAACTGATGGGTTCGCTTTCGCTGAGCATTTCGTCTTTTGAACAATAACTCGTGCCGCCCCAAATGCGTATGACAACGGGCGTGATGTAGTTTACGGCTTTGTTCATCGCTTGACTTTGGCTTACATACAACTCTGAACGCGCCGCGCCCAAAGAAAAGGTGTAAGTCGTGCCTTTTTGCAAGGGCGTTTTGAGGCGTTGCCCAACGGCTTCCCACGTGTTGTTGTCGCGAGTGACCATGCCCAAATACGAAGTTCCGTGCATGGGATGTTTGGTGACTTCAAACTGACCACTTGGCTGCACGTCTGGCGCAGTTTGCCCCGCAAAACCGCAATCGAACCAACCTTGCGGCGTGTGTTCGGCGGCTGGAAAATCCTCAAAAGACGGGTTGTCGAGTTTGATAGTGACGGGTTTTGGCGACGGTTGCGCCGTCGAAACAGCCGAAAACGACAAAAAAGCCGCAGTTGGCAGCACCCATTTTCGCAAATTTGGAGAAATAATCTGTTTCATCATCGCTAACATTCCATTTTTCTTAAAAAAAACGAAAATTTTAAGAAATTGGGAAAAAAATAGTTTTGTAGAAAAAAAAAGTTAAAATTTGTTTTGAAAAGTCTCATTTCTATTTCAAAAATTGCAACACAAAAGTCATTACATCTAATAACGAAAAAAAATGACTTTTGTGTTACAGAATATAATTTTTCTATAAATTTTTATAAAAATTATAAGAAAAATTTACATAAACGCATTCAAACCCGTAATGTCTTGACCCGTGATGAGCAAGTGAATGTCGTGCGTGCCTTCGTAGGTCAACACCGTTTCGAGATTCATCATGTGTCGCATGATAGGATATTCATTCGTGATGCCCATGCCGCCGTGAATTTGACGCGCTTCGCGTGCCACTTCAAGTGCCATGTGAACGTTGTTGCGTTTTGCCATCGAAATTTGAGCGGGCGTAGCTTTGCCAGCATTTGCCAACGTACCCAATCGCCAAGACAACAATTGTGCTTTCGTGATTTCGGTAATCATTTCCGCCAATTTCTTTTGCGTCAACTGAAAACCGCCGATTGGACGACCAAATTGTTCGCGTTCTTTCGAGTAGCGCAATGCCGAGTCGTAGCAATCCAACGCCGCACCCATCGCGCCCCACGCAATGCCGTAACGCGCTTTCGACAAGCAAGTCAACGGACCGCGCAAACCTGAAACGTTGGGTAACAAATTCTTTTTCGGAACGCGCACGTCTTCAAACACCAATTCGCCTGTAATCGAAGCACGAAGCGACCATTTTCCTTGAATTTCGGGCGCAGAAAAACCTTTCATGCCGCGTTCGACGATGATGCCGCGAATTTTGCCTTCTTCATCTTTTGCCCAAACAACGGCAACGTCTGCCAACGGCGAATTGGTAATCCACATTTTTGCGCCGTTCAAAATATAGCAATCGCCATCGTCTTTGATGTTCGTCACCATGCCATTTGGATTAGAGCCATGGTCGGGTTCGGTCAAGCCAAAACAGCCAATCATTTCTCCACTTGCCAGTTTTGGCAAATAATATTTTTTTTGTTCTTCGGTTCCGAATTTATAAATTGGGTACATGACCAACGAGCCTTGCACCGAAGCCATCGAACGAATGCCCGAATCGCCGCGTTCGAGTTCTTGCATGATGATGCCATAAGCGATTTCGTCCATGCCGCCACAACCATATTTCGCGGGCAAAGATGGACCAAATGCGCCAATTTCCGCCAAACCCTTGAACAAATGCGTCGGGCATTGGTGAATATCAGAATAATGTTCGATGATGGGTGAAACCTCCGATTTTACCCAGTCGCGCACGGCATCACGCGCCAAAAGATGCTCGTCGCTCAATAATTCGTCAATACCATAGTAATCGTGATGCTGGTAGCGGTCTTCGCGTTGCGAACGTTTTACCCCTTCAATTGCGCCATTCAAAACTCCATTGTGAGCCATAAATTGGATAAGGTTTTAAAAATTTTAAAAAACTTGGTTTTAATCTTTATTTCACTCAAAAAATTGAATGATGATGCAAAATTACGCTGATTTTGAACAATTGAGCGAATTTATCTACATTTTTATTTTTACAATATCTTTTTGACCTTTTTTTGACGTTTCTGACTCCAAAAATGCCCGATATACTGGGGGGTAGGGTAGAACGCCAAAAGAGACACCGATTGTAACAAAAAGTCACCGTATTTGTTGTTTCTCAACATTTTGGAAATGGGACGATTAAAAAAATATCAACACCCAACACAACGGGCGACACTTTTTGAAAACAAAAATATTTTTCAAAAAAACTATTTAAAAAATGCCAATACGTGCTTACATTTGTGCGATAATTTTTTGATGAACAAAATTACCGAATTGAGAAAATAAAAAATTAAAGAAAAAAAATGGAAGATATTACGCGCAAACACGTCCGAATTTTGGCGGACAGGCTCAACATTCAACTCAAAAAAGTAGAAAATACCATCAGTTTACTTGCCGAAGGCGCAACGATTCCGTTTATCGCCCGCTATCGAAAAGAGTTGACGGGTTCACTGGACGAGGTGCAAATCGGCGACATCAAAAGTGGTTGGGAAAAACTAAAAGAACTCGAAAAACGTAGAGAAAGTATCCTACAAACCATCGAAAATCAAGGAAAAATGACCGATGAGTTGCGCAAACGTATCGAAGAAACTTACGATGCCAACGAATTGGAAGACATTTATCTGCCCTATAAACAAAAACGCAAAACACGTGCCACCGTCGCTCGCGAACGCGGACTCGAACCGTTGGCAAATTTGTTATTGTTGCAAATGCATCAAGGCGAATTAGACATTTTGGCGAAGCCCTTCCTTTCCAACGACGTACCCGACGTGGAAGCGGCATTGGGCGGCGCACGCGACATCATCGCAGAAACGGTGAGCGAAAATGAAAAAGTGCGCGGCATTGTCCGTCAAACCTTCGCACGCGAGGCAATTATCGAAGCTAAATCCGTAAAAAGTAAAGAAGCAGAAGGCGTAAAATATAAAGATTATTTTGCATTTTCGGAGTCGTTGAACAAATGCCCGTCGCACCGATTGTTGGCGATGCGTCGGGGCGAAGAAGAGGGATTTTTACGGCTTTCCATCATGCCGACCGACGAAAATAAATTGCTGAACAAGCTCGACGATGAGTTTTTGACCGCTTCTAATCAATGCACCGACCAAGTCGCCAAAGCCGTTGAAGATGCCTACGACCGCCTCATCGCGCCGAGCATCGAAACCGAATTTAGAAACCAAGCGAAAGAACGCGCCGATGCGGAAGCAATTCGCGTTTTTGTTGAAAATTTGCGTCAATTGTTGTTGTCTGCGCCATTGGGACAACGCCGCGTGATGGGCATTGACCCAGGATTTCGGACGGGTTGTAAAGTGGTGATTTTGAGCGATACGGGAGCGTTATTAGACAATTTTACTATCTATCCGCACCCCCCCCAGTATCAGGAGCGCGAAGCCGCCGAAAAAATTGAAAAAGCAGTCGAAAAGTATAATATCGAAGCCATTTCTATCGGCAACGGAACCGCAGGACGCGAAACAGAAACGATGATTCGGACGCTAAAATTCAAGCAAAACATTGATATTTTCATGGTCAGCGAAGCGGGCGCGTCCATTTATTCGGCTTCGGAAGTAGCGCGTGAGGAGTTTCCGACGCAAGATATTACGGTGCGCGGCGCGGTTTCCATCGGCAGAAGACTCATGGATCCGTTGGCGGAATTGGTGAAAATTGACCCAAAAAGCATTGGGGTAGGGCAGTACCAACACGATGTAAACCAGACTGCGCTCAAAGATAGTTTGGACAGAACGGTCGAAAGTTGTGTGAACGCGGTGGGCATCAATTTGAATACGGCGAGTAAACATTTGTTGACTTATGTGTCGGGTTTGGGTCCAACGTTGGCGCAAAATATCGTCAATTACAGAACTGAAAACGGGTTGTTTACGAGTCGCGACGAGCTGAAAAAAGTAGCGCGTTTGGGCGGAAAAGCGTTTGAACAATGTGCAGGTTTTTTGCGCATCAAAACTCCGAAAAATCCGCTCGACAACACGGCAGTTCACCCAGAATCGTATCATATTGTAGAAAAAATGGCGAAGGACATGAAGGTCAATGTTGCCACTTTGATTGACGACAAAGCCGTTCGAGAAGCCATTGAATTGAAAAAATATGTCTCTGAAAGCGTAGGTTTGCCGACCTTGCAAGACATTTTGAAAGAATTGGCAAAACCCGGACTTGACCCGCGTGGCGAGGCAAAACCCATCGAATTTGGCAACGTTCACAAGCTCGAAGACCTAGAAGTCGGCATGATTTTGCCGGGTGTGGTGACCAATATTACCAATTTTGGCGCGTTTGTGGACATTGGTGTCAAGCAAGATGGCTTGGTGCATGTGTCACAAATGGCAAATAAATTCATCAAAAATCCGAATGAAGTTGTCAAATTGCAACAGCAAGTGCAAGTTAAAATTATCGAACTCGATATCGCCCGAAAGCGCGTCATGCTTTCCATGAAACAGGCGGAATGAAAAGGTTGAAAAACAGTAAAAAAAATATTTTGGTATAATCAATATTATTATTTTAAAATCGTTAAATCAAATCTAAAAATGTTAAAAAAAATCTTTGTCGTTGTATTTTTTGCGGTATCTTGTGGCACATCAAAACAGGTTTCTATTGCTAAAACGGCAACACCTTTATCCGCTGATGCGACAGTCGAACTAATTGGCGAAAGCCAAACGCCACCCAATACCGCTCAATTTTTGGGAAGTGTGAAAATTGGTGATAGCGGCGCGTCCGTTGGTTGTGATTATGCAACTGTAATTTCACAAGCACAAAAACAGGCACGTGCAATGGGTGGCAATTTAATGCACCTAAAAAAACACAGTTACCCAAGTATTGTAAGTACATGTCATAGAATTGAGTGTGATGTCTATCTCGTTAAATAATCTATCAATTACTTAACATAATATTTATTATTTACAAAATTATAGTAAATAAATTAGACTCATTTTATGTTGTAAATCAATAATGTATTGTGGCGATAAAAAAAACCGCTTTTCCCATCATTTTTATTGGGAAAAGCGGTTTTTTTTATCGCCTCGTGTGTGCGTGTACGCAATGCAAATTGTTTTGTTATTTTTTAAACATTTTAGTTTAACAATGTATTTTCTACTGCTTTCCAGTTGTCCACCCGTTTGAAACGATTTTCGTGGACATTGTGATGCGACTTGAAAAGCAGCCCATCTCCTGCAAACATCGAAAGATTGTTTGGGTGGTCGTCAATCATGTAATCGGCTAAAATGACGCTTTTAGAACCGCAAAAAACGGTGTTTTTCCAACTAATAAAGTCAAAATGCTTTGCCAACCACTGCAATTTTTCGCCAGGCGAATGCGGAATTAGGTTGGCAGCAGACACGACGAACACGTCATATTCTTGATTTAAGGCATATACAACCCGTTGCGCGTCGTCCATGACGGGTAAATCGAGGTAAAAACCTGGCTCGTGAATCCAGTCCAAAACAGTTTGGCGATGGGCAGGCAAAACAGCGTCTTCGACCAAAGTTCCTGCTAAATTTTCATCGGTTAACCAAATTCCGTATGTTTCGTGATAGCGATTTACAATTTTTTGTACCGTGAACGCCATCACTTCGTCCATATCAATGGCAATGCGTTGTTTCATTTTAAGAGTTCGTTTTTTAAGAAAATCGTGTGACAATAATTACTTTTCAAATAAATTAATACCCTAATGGGTTATTGTAATAACTACACAAAGATAAAAATCACTTTTTAAATGGAGCCATTTTTTTGCCATTTTTTTTAAAAAAGTTTTAAAAATGATATTTGATTAAAAATAAACAAGAAAATAACTAAAAACACAAAGAAAAGGTTAGTTTAAATATCCTTTTTTTGCTTACTTTTGTCTCGAAAAACGGTTTACTTCCCTCCTTCGGGGGGATATACTGGGGGGGGCATCTTTTTGCCGTACTCCTACTCCACCGTTTGAAAAATGCTTTTTTTCAAAAAAACAAAATGCTTTGCATCATCAGACGAAAATTATTTGTTGCGTCACAAACGACCTTGCGCACGACCAACGCATGCAACGAATTTGTGATACGCTCGCACGCGAAGGCTATTCCGTGACGCTGGTGGGCAGATTGCGCAAGCATTCAAAGCCATTGGCAACTTTCAATTTTAAAACAATTCGGCTTTTTTGTTTTTTTGAAAGTGGAAAAATGTTTTATATCGAATACAATATTCGACTATTTTTTTGGCTTTTTTTTCAACGGTTTGATGGGGTTTGTGCGGTAGATTTGGACACTATTTTGCCGTGTTTTGGAGTGGCTAAAATATTTAATAAAAAAATTATTTATGATGCCCACGAATATTTCACCGAAACGCCCGAAGTGGTTCGTCGCCCGCGCATCAAACGGATTTGGGAGCGTGTTGCCGATGCTACAATTCCTCGTATCCAACATTGTTATACCGTTGGAAATGCGTTGGCAAAAATATTTTCAGAACGTTATCACGTTGATTTTCAAACGGTTAGAAATGTTCCTTTTGAAAATATAAAAAATAATCAAAACGAAAAAATAGGTACAGAAACCGATTTTAAAATCATTTTCTATCAAGGCGCGCTCAATGAAGGGCGTGGATTGGAAGCCGCAATTGCCGCCATGCAACAGCTGGAAAATGCACAACTTTGGCTCGCAGGCGAAGGCGATTTAAGCGAAAAATTGAGAACTTTGACCACCGATTTACAGCTCGAAAAACGGGTAAAATTTTTGGGTTGGGTGTCGCCTGATGCGTTGCGTTTGCGTACACGCGAGGCGTATATTGGACTCAATTTGTTGGAAAATCGTGGTGCCAGTTATTACTATTCGTTGGCAAATAAATTTTTTGATTACACGCAAGCCCACGTTCCGCAAGTGACGATGCGATTTCCTGAATACGAACGTCTTTGCGAAGCCCACGAAGTCGCCATTTTAGTGGAAACCAAGCCCGATGGAAGCCTTGATACTGGGGGGGTCGCCCAAACGCTCAAAAATTTGATAGAAGATGAAAATTTATATCAAAAATTAAAAAATAATACTTTTCAAGCGGCTCAACAATGGAATTGGACGCATGAATCGAAGCAACTAATTGCATTTTATCAAAAAGTTTTTGAAGAAAAAATAGAAAATAGAAAGTGATGGAAATGATAAAATTTGACAAAACGTGGACACTTTTTTTAGACCGCGACGGCGTGATAAATCACCGAATCGTAGGCGGATATGTCCAAAAAGTGGCGCAATTTAGTTTTTACGAAGGCATTCCGTTGGCAATGGAAAAATTGGCGGATACGTTTGGGCATATTTTTATCGTCACCAATCAGCAAGGCATCGCCAAAGGTTTGATGACCGAAGGCGACCTCCACGCCGTGCATCGCCACATGAAAAAAGTGATTGAAACCCTCGACGGGCGCATTGATGCCATCTATTTTTGTCCCGAACCTTCGCCTTCGCCCAATCGAAAACCCAATATCGGTATGGCGCAACAAGCGAAAAAAGATTTTCCCGCGCTTGATTTTGAACGCGCCATCATGGTGGGTGACTCCGTTTCTGACATCGAATTTGGCATCAATGCAGGCATGAAAACCGTTTTTATCAATACCAAAAACGAGCCGCTCCCCCACTCCATTAAACCCGATTTTACATTTGAAACGTTGCTTGATTTTATCAATCAAATTCAATAAATTATCTATAAATTTTTAAAGAAAAAAGAAAAAATAAGCCGTTCTGCAATCGCAAAACGGCTTATTTTTTATCAAAATATACAAATTATACTGGGGGGTATCATTTTTTTATCCAAATTATCCAAATTATCCAAATTATCTAAACAAAGTGAAATATTCTTGTTTTTCTACAATTTCATTTAACGGCGTGACATATCGCAATTGGTAGAGATAAGTGCCTGCGGGCAACGGAATGCCTGTATTGTTTTTCGTTCCGTCCCAACCCTCTTCGATGTCATTGGTTTCAAAAATCTTTTCGCCCCAACGCGCATAGACTTTGAGATTAAAACTTTTCATACCGAAAGTAAAACCATTTCCTCTGAAACGTTCGTTGTTAGAGTCGTGATTGGGGGTAAATGCCGTGGGCATAAAAAACCGAACTTCTGGACGAATATACACCATTTTACTTGCAGAATCCGCACAACCATATTGATTGACCACGCGCATGCGCACATTGAGCCAACCCGTATCGCGATTGAAAATGACAGACGGGTTTTTGTCCGTCGAAAAACCATATCCTTTCGGGAAAAACCAACGCCAGCCCGTTACATCACTAGAAGACGAATCTTTAAAATTGACCAAAGGCTCAATATTCGTCGCATTTTTTGGAGAAAATTCAAAACCCGCTTTCGGATTTGGGTCAATGCGAATCCAGTCGGGATACGTTGCGGATTTTGTACAACCAATCGGCGATACGACGCGCACGGAAACCGTATAAGTTCCCGGATTTGGATATTTATGTTCTGCATCAATGCTCCGAACGGTTGTGCCGTCGCCGAACGTCCACGTGACGTTGTAAGTCGAGTCAACGGGAACAGACCTATTTTTAAATTTCACTTTTCCGGGCGCGCAACCTACGTAACTATCGGGTTCGATAATCAAAATCGCAGGCGCGGGATTCCAGCCAAATTGAAGCACCGTATCTGCTTTACAACCATATTTATCAAAAACACGGAGCAATACGTTCTTATTTCCGGGCGTTGCAAACAAGTGATTGGGCGCAATTTTGTTAGAATCTAGGCGCGTTGCATCATTGTAATTCCAAACATAGCGCACAATATCGGGGTGCGCAGGCGTGAGATTTCTGAACGAAACAGGACCCGCATTACAAGTGTCATATTGAAACGAAGCCTCTGGCTTCACCCCAACTGCACCAATTCGGACACTCACGTCGAGAGAATCTCCACAAGCGGTTCCAGGATTTAGATACATTTTACCACGATAAAAACCTGTATCGCGGAACGAAACCGTTGCGTCCCAAGTCGGAAACTCTTGTATTACGCCTCGAATATCGAAACGCCAAAGCGTCGAAAAGATATTGGCGCGAGTGGTACTTTGATTGAAAAAAGTAATCGTTGTACTATCACAAGCCCTAACAATAAATTGTTTTACTCCAATGGAATCGCCTGTGATGACGGGAACAATATTGCGCCGACACGATTCTACGTTAAACTGAAAATCTCTAAAAATCGTTCCGATTAATACACCATTTCGATATTCTTTTACACAAACCCCGACGACATAGTTGCCTTGTGCTTGTGGCGTTCCTGTGATGTAACCCGTCACGGGGTCAATGCGCACGCGAGGATTGGCGTTAGCACCAAAAGGGTCTGGTCCCGTAAAACCGGGTTTATAAGAAACGCTTGTAAAAGGAAAATTACAAGGCAATCCGCCTGTGCCTGTACAAGTATTTCCTGTACCTGTGTTGGGTGAATTACAAAATTCATATACTAAATCATCGCTGTCATTGTCGTTGGCAGAATGGTTGAAGTTGAGCGGTTCGCCTTGACAAACTACCGTCGGCGGAAACAAAGTAAAATCGGGGCTATTGTTGTTGCCGCGCATTCCTTCGGGTGTGAGTTCTGCAAAATAAATCGCTCCTGCTTGACTTGGATTCAAGATGTTACTAATCAACCCATTGCGGCAACAAGCGCGCCCTACAAAACGGTAAGTTTGGTTGGTGTCGCGTAAAATAATGGTAGTTGCTTGCGCCACCGTATCCAAGTAATAATCGGCTTGTTGAACACAAACGTAAGGCGGAATTGTCAAACAAGGATAATTTGGTGGTGCAACAGATGCGATGGTTGATGCTTTTAATCTCAAAGTATATGCTGCCAGTCTTGTGGTGTTGTTTCCCACATACGAGTGCATGGTGATGGTGGTGGGAAACGGCGAATTTTGACCGTTTGATATCGAAGCGCAGTCTTTGTACATGCGCAAAGTGATGTTGTAAGTTGCTAAACTGCCGTTGCGCGAGACAAACTTATAGCCAAGCTGACCGCCTACGATGTGCGAAGCCTGTGCTAATTGAACGCCGATTGCACTCAAAAAAAATACAAAAAATAAGCGTTGAAAATTTTTTTTCATTTT
>JBJOPA010000110.1:0-8488 GCA_046051005.1 Bacteroidota bacterium | reverse complement strand
TGCAGTTCCCCCTTCTCTCAAAGCTCCATCAATTAATAATTCAGAAGTTGGTCCTGCAATGTCCACTGTTTTTCCATAGCTGGATGTATTAGAGGAGTTTCGATTCGGTAAAGCACTGGTGCTATATAAACCATTTGTTCCCGTACCACCTACACATATTAGCCAATCGTCATTAAAAAGCGCAGGATAGGCACGGTCTCCCACATCATCTCTTCCTTCATTTCCTCTACAATTTACAAATGTCACTTTTGCTCGATTGACAAAATGAACTGCATCTTCAAGCAGTTTAACATTAGTCGGGCTTATAGGGGTACTGCCAGGCCTAACTCCTCCAACAAGCCAACTATGGTTCATGATATGTAACCCGTAAGAATAAGGTCTAAATCTAATTCTATTCGGTTCTATAGTTGAAGTAACAATGGCATTTGCAATTGTACTCATTGGTAGATTATTATCAGTCCCTCCTGAATCATATATTTTCAACCCATACAGACTGACCCCCTTTTTTCCTACCTGTGCGTCCCCGCCAGCAATGCCTGGTATGCCAATGTTATTGTTGCGGACAGCTCCGATAATGCCTGCTACGGGTGTACCATGATTTAGCCCTTCTACGTGCGGAAGTAACTTTAAGAAACTATTTCTATCAAAATCCCAACCATCTACAACTCTTGAAGAATTAGGGTTCACGCCATCGTAGCCAAAATCTTCGTGTTGCCATTGCAATCCTGTATCAAAAACACCTACTTTGACATGCTCTTTTCCTGTTTCAATGTCCCATGCTGGTTCTACATTCACATGACCATTCGGATATAATGACGTTGGTCTTAAATCAGCCAATCCTCCCGTATTATAAAAATGGTCATTTGGAACTGACGTAGGATACCCAATCTGATTTGCATGGCAAAAAAATACCGTCGGAAACAGGGTATTAAGTGAATCCATTGCCCGTTGCAGGTTTGCGCCTTCGGGCAAGTGCAGGACAAAAGTTGCCCAAAACGTCGGAATCGGAATCACCTCACCCATGCGTGAAATCGTGGTCGTGTCAGTGGTGCGCAACAACGGAAATACTTTGGACAACTTCAACGGACAAGCATTGTTAATGCTCGTGATGGTGTTGCATTGCCCGCTCAATTTGGTGCGCACCGCTTGGGCGGCGTTGGGCTGCAAAAAGTATTCTAAATCGCCAAATACCGATTCGGCAGAGCCGATATTGCCGTCCACTGCATCGCGATTGACCGCGTTTTCGTTAAATCGAACAATCACTTGATATTGCATCGCCACCGCACGATTCGCCGAATCTCGAATGACCGCATTGTTGGGAACATATTCCGAATAACGCACCGTTTGATACACCGTTCCCACAATTTCAGAAACCAAAATATGCCCGTCGGCATCAACGGCAATGTGGGTTGGCGTTTCATCGGCACTCGTGTTCAAGTGTTGCGACCATTCGACGGCTCCGTTGGTGTTCAGTTTCATGGCAACCACGTCTTTGCTGTTGGCGGTTCCTTTTTCTTCTGCTAAGAAATAGACTTTTCCGTCGTCGTCAATGTCTAACGATTTGGCGATGGCATCGCCCGAATCGTCTTTGGCGGCTTGTTTATGAATCCATTCGGTATTGCCGTCGGTGTTGTATTTGATGAGCGTGATTTCTTTCAATCCATTCGATTTAGTCGAATAACCTGCCACCACGACGTTGCCGTCGTCGTCAATGGCGAGGTCTTTGGCAGCGTCTTCGCGTCCGCTTGCATCGTAGGTACGCACCCACGCGAGGGACAAATCGGGATTAAATTTCACCGTCTTGATGTTGTAATTGACCCCATCGGACGATGCTTTGCCGACGACATAAAAGTTGCCACTGGGGTCGCGTTTGGCGGCAACGGGTTGGTCAAAACCTGCACCTGCGGCATTGTTTCTGACCACATTTTGCAAAATACCTTCGGGCGTATATTTCACAATTGTGTAATCCCAATTCGTAAAATCTGACGCGCTTGCCCCGACAATCAACACGTTATTATTGTTGTCAAACGCCAATGCCGCAGGAATTTCAAATAAACCTGCATAATCATATCGTTTTTGCCATAATAGTACACCATTTGTGTTGAGTTTTAGCAACAGGAAATCGCTGGCGGTAGTTGGCGTTTCGCTGACGGCGGCGACATAAACATTGCCCCAAGTGTCGGTTTTGAGGGTCGTTGCTACGTCGTTTCCGTTGGCGGCATTGTTGTATTGATTGACCCATTGAAACACGCCGTCGCGGTTGTATTTGACGACCAATACGTCTTGTTGGTTGTTTACGTTTGTCATGCCACAAATGTAAATATTGTCGTCAAAGTCGGTTGTAACGGCAATTCCTACGTCGTTTTGATTGTTGGAGGAATTGTAAATCCGTTGCCAAACCACATTGCCGTCGTTATCTACTTTTTGAATGGCAATGTCAGTTCCTTGACCGCTAACGGTTGTGTTGCCGACATTGATGACCTGTCCACTCGCGTCAACGGTCGAACTGTACCAGTCCAAAACAAGTGGGTGGACGCTGGGTGTTGCCCAATCTTTATTCACCAATGTCTGCGCCATCAGATTAGTCGTTGACAAGGTGAACAAGAGCAGCAAAATCCAAATAATATTCGGCTGATACTGGGGGGGGGCATTTTTGATTTTGTTACGTAAAATCTTCATCGTTGTAAGATGTTTTAATAGTTGATAGAATAATTTGTAAGGCATTTTAACGTTCTCTTCAAAGTTTCGGTAGGCAAATATACAACAATCCAAATACGAAATCCAAGTGTTTTAAAATATTTTTTTCTAAATATTTAAACTTTAACATTTTTCATTTTTTTTGGTGATTTTTTTAAAAAAAATGCCCCCCCAGGGCAAACGCATTAAAATTTATGGATTTTGAAATCAATACTTTACACGGACTATTATTTTTTTTGAGTAGGCATTTTCTTGCCGTTTTCAAAATATAATTCTGAGCAACTTTTAAATAAAAAACAAATAACATATATAATTAACTGATTATCAATATTTGTAATTTTAATGCGTTTGCCCTGATGCCCCCCCCCAGTATATTTGGCATTTTTAGTAATATGAACGTATGATTGGACAACTTTTTTGTTTATTTTTTTGAAATGATACGGCAATCCATAATTTAATCGTAATTTTGCGCCGCAAATTTAAAATATAAACAAATTTGAATGGTTAGGCGATGATAAATGTAAATAATGTGAGCGTTTTCTACGGCGAACGCGCCCTTTTTGATGGTGTTTCTTTTTCGATTGGCGAGCGTGACCGCATTGGTTTGGTGGGTCGCAATGGCGCGGGAAAATCTACGATGATGAAAGTCATTGCGGGCGACATCACGCCCAATGGCGGCGGAAACGTAACGCGACCGAACGACACAACGATTGGATATTTGTATCAAGATATGAGTATTCCGAAAGGCAAAACGGTCATGCAAGAAACGTTGACGGCACTCGATGAAGTCCGAAATCTTGAAAAAAGAATCCAAGAAATCGAACTCGAATTGGGCGAAAGAACCGACTACGAAAGCGAATCTTATTTCGACCTTATCCATCAACACGGCGAAGCGTTGGAACGTTTCGAGATTTTGGGCGGAAACACGCAACAAGGCGAAGCCGAACGAATTTTGCGCGGACTGGGCTTCAAAACCGATGATTTGGTGCGTTTGACCGACGAGTTTTCGGGCGGTTGGCAAATGCGCGTCGAATTGGCAAAAATGTTGTTGCAAAGACCGACTTATTTGTTGCTCGATGAACCGACCAATCACCTCGACATCGAATCTATTTTGTGGCTCGAAAACTTTTTGCAAGACTATCCGGGCGCAGTCGTGTTGATTTCGCACGATAAGCAATTTTTGAATAATATCACCAAAAGAACCGTCGAAATTGAACTCGGAAAATTGCACGATTACAAGGCAAAATATTCCGAATATATCGAACAACGCGCCGAAAGACGCGAATTGTTGCGAAATGCGTTTGACAATCAGCAAAAATTAATCGCACAACGCGAGCGAACCATTGCGCGATTTATGGCATCGGCAACCAAAACCAGCATGGCGCAATCCATGAAAAAACAACTGGACAAAATTGACCGAATCGAACTCGACGAAGAAGACGTGAAAGCCATGAACATCAAGTTTCAACCCGCGCCGCGTTCAGGTCAAGTCGTCGTCGAAGCCATAGAAGTGACCAAAAGTTACGGCAAAATGAACGTTTTGAACCAAGTCGGATTGAAACTCGACCGAGGCGACCGCATCGCTTTTGTAGGACAAAATGGACAAGGAAAAACCACGTTGGCAAAAATCCTCGTCGGGCGCGAACCCGCCACCAAAGGGCAAACCATTTTGGGACACAACGTCGAAGTCGGTTATTATGCGCAAAATCAAGCCGAAGAATTTTTTGATAAAAAAATGACGCTCATCGAAACGATGGAAATGCACGCACCGCCTGAAATGCGGACGCGCATCCGTGCCATTTTGGGCGCATTTATGTTTACGGGCGAAGACCAAGACAAAAAAGTGATGGTTTTGTCGGGTGGCGAACGCGCCCGCCTTGCGATGGCGTGTTTGTTGTTGAAGCCTTTTAATTTGTTGTTGCTCGATGAACCGACGAATCACTTGGACATGATTTCAAAAGAAGTGTTGAAAAATGCCCTTCAAATGTACGATGGAACGTTGATTGTGGTCTCGCACGACCGCGAATTTTTGGCAGATTTGACCAACCGAACCATCGAATTTAGAGATGGGCATTTGCATGAATATTTGGGCGACGTAAATTACTTTTTGAACAAACGACAACTCGAAAATATGCGTGATGTCGAAATGTCGTCTAAAAACAACGCCCCCCCAGTATGGAACGCCCAAACAAGCGGCGGAAATGCAAACGGCGGTTCAAAAGACATCAAAAAATTAGAAAAAGTGGTGCAACAAGCCGAAAAAAGGGTGGCAGAGTTAGAAAACGAGAAAAAACAAATCGAAAAACAAATGGAAGCCCCCAATTTTTATGACAAACCAGAATCGAACAAAGTATTAGAAAAATATAAAACCATTCAAAATGCACTTTCCGAAGCAGAGAAAAATTGGGAAATCGCGATGGAAGCATTAGATGCGTAATTCATATTTTGAATAGGTTGAATAAATTTTTTCAACAAAAAACTCGATGCGCGTGTGCGTGCGTCGAGTTTTTTATTTGTACAATTTGGGGGTTTTCAAAAAATAATATCAAACTATTGATTATATTTTTTATTTCATTGCGCTATTTTTTTTGAATTTCAATTTAAAATTTTTTTTCAAAAAGTTATCTACGTTTCCAAAAGAATGCTATTTTTGCATCTGAATCATTTATGCTATTTCTAAAACGCTTGAAAAAATTTAAAGAAGTCTAAAAAAATAGAAAAATCAAACTCCCTACGTCTGGTGGTTCGTTGCTTGTGCTTGTTTATTGGTTTTTTTAAAAAAACAATATTTGATGCGCAATCATGCCAAAAATAGCCCCCCCCCAGTATATTCCGTCATTTTTTTGTATTTTTTTTATTTACGCGACTATTTTTAACGTTTTGTATTTAAAAAGTATTTAAATTAGTGGCGTTTTATTTCGAGTTCGTTTTTCTTCACCTTTTTTCACGTGTATCTCCATTGGAATAAAACTTTATTCATACATTTTTATTAATTAATTTAACTTTATTCTAACCGAAAATCAAGAGTTCGATGAGAAGTTTCAACAAAATTCTAATTGCGGGTGCAATGGCTTTGGCTGCTTTGTCACCTGTTGCTGCGCAGCGTTATCTTACGCCGCAGTTCGCGAACGTTACGCGCACAGACAATGTGGCGTATGGTCGCAATTTTACTGTCATTGCGTTGTCCACGACAGGCATGATGCGTGGAGATTCGTTGCGTTGCGACGTTTACAGACCTGCTGCTGACCCTGCTCCAACAGGTCGTCCATTGGTGATTTATTTGCACACAGGCAACTTTTTGCCACAAGTGTTCACACAATCGCCAAACGGTGACAAACAAGACTCTTTGCCAATCGAGATTTGTACTCGTTTCGCAAAATTGGGTTATGTAGCGGCTTCTGCTACGTACCGTTTGGGTTGGACTCCAACGGACACATCACAAGCTCGTCGCATTAATACGCTCATCAACGCTGCTTATCGTGGTGTGCAAGATGCGCGTACCGCTATCCGTTACTTCAAAGCGAATGCAGCATTGTACGGCATTGACACCAACAGAATCGTTGTGTTCGGTCAAGGTACAGGTGGTTATATTTCGTTGGCAGCTGCGTCGCTTGACAGCTATACCAAAACGGTTATCACGCAGTTCCCCGCTGGTAAATTTTTGCAAGGTTCGACTCCAATGGTCATCGAACGTTTGCCAAACATTACACCTCCGTTCTATGTAAACGGTGACGTAGAAGGTAAAGTATTGGGTTTGACTCCACCGAATACAGGTCCAGTGCCACCAGCACTTGACACGTTGTGTCAACCAAACCACATTTTGCCAAGTTCAAAATTCCACATGCAAGTTAACTTGGGTGGTGCTTTGGGCGATTTGTCTTGGTTAGATGCCAATACAAAAATGCCAATGGTGTCTTTCCAAGTTCCTTACGACCCGTTCGCACCTTATGGTTCAGCTGTGTTGCGCGTTCCTGTGGGTGGTGGTGTTTCGTTGCCAGTAGTAGAAGTACAAGGTGCAGGTAGCTATCAGCCACGTGTAGATTCGTTGGGTTACAACAACGCATTTGACGCATTGATTCCTGCACATGACCCGTATCGTGCTATTTTCCAAGCGCGCACAGGTGGTACTCGTGTACGTGGTTTGTTCCCGATGATTGGTTCTGCGGGTCAACCAGGTGATTCTTCTCCATGGGATTTCTGGTCAGCTTCAAGTCCATATAATACACAAGGTTTGGCGACGAATCCAGATATGTCTCCTGCAAAAGCAAAACGCTATGTTGATACTATTATGACAGTGGTAGTTCCACGTGCTTGTATCGCATTGAACTTGCCTTGTAAAGGTGCGGTTACTTCGACTGAAGAAATTTTGAGCGAAAATGCCTACAAAGTGAGCGTTTCTCCAAACCCTACATCGGCGACAATTCGTTTTGAAAGCGAGGCAACCAACCCAATCCAAGCGGTTCAAATCTATGATTTGTCGGGTCGTTTGGTACGTGAAATCAAAACGGTAAACAGCGCATTTTTGCAAGTTGACCGTCAAGGTTTGCCTGCGGGTATGTATGTTGCGAAGCTCAAATTTGAGGGTGGCATCATCGCAAAACGTTTTGTGTTTGAATAATTTTTAAAATTTTTCAGACGCATCAAAAAACAGTCTTACAAAGCAAATTGCTTTGTAAGACTGTTTTTTTATTTTTTTATGCTATTTTTTAATCAAAATACTGGGGGGGGGCATTTTTTTACTGCTCTTCCTCTTCTTCTTCGGAAACGAGACCCATTTGTAGCAACACTTTTTCAGAAGCCATTTGTTCTGCCGATTTTTTGTTGAAATCGTCGGCGATTGCCATTTTTTGGTTGTCAATCAAAACGGCGACTTTGAATTTGTCGCGTTTTTCGTATTTATATTTTGCAATAACTTTATACGAAACGACTTTTCCGTTCTTTTGACTCCATTCTAACAACTGACTTTTGTAATTGTCGTCATACGTTTCGAGTTCGTGAATGTCCAGATATTTTCTCAACAACTCCTTGATGACGTATTTTTTGGTGGCTTCGTAGCCGCATTCGAGGTAGATGGCTCCCACGAGTGCTTCTACGGCGTTGCCCAACATCGAGCGGCTGAGGCGCATGGCGTTGTATTCCTGCAAAATGTGGTCAAGCCCCATTTTGTCGCCAATTTTGTTGAGCGAGTTGCGTTTGACAATTTTTGACCGCATTTTCGTCAAAAAACCTTCGTCGCAATTGGGATATTTGCTGAACAAATATTCCGCAACGATGGTTCCCAACACCGCGTCGCCGAGATATTCGAGGCGTTCGTTGTTTTGCCACGCCGCTGTTTTTTCATTCGTGCCGTTGGTGGAACGATGAAAAAATGCCAATTTATAGAGCGCAAGGTCGGCAGGAATGAAACCCAAAATGGGGTGTAAACGACGCGCCAACTCCTTGTCGTCCGAAAAATGATAATTATAAATCCTTTTAAAAGTCTTTAACACAAATGTAGAACCTTGTTTTTTTTAAAAAGAAGCGTTTTTTTTGAACAACAATTTTGCCTCAAAAATAGGGAAATCGCCGCAATTAAACGGATTTCAAAAACCTTTTTGAGGGCATTTTAGCAGATTGGTTGTCATTTCCTTACCTCATGTTTTCAGTGATGACTCGTTTTCCTTGTTTAAAGATGTTTGAAAAATTAATGGAAACAATTTTTACAAAAAATTTCACAAAGTTGAATAATATTTTTCAATTGAGTGTGCGATTCGTGTTTTTTTTATCCGTTTTTCCATTTTTTTTAGCTTTT
>JBJOPA010000109.1:0-20681 GCA_046051005.1 Bacteroidota bacterium | reverse complement strand
AGAGTTAAGAAAGAAGCGTCCCTAGATTTCGCCTTTTTGAGCGCATTGAAATACGTAAATTTCTGAACCTCTCACGCTATATTACACTATATTATATTTTTTTTCAACGCAATTTTATTTTTCTTCTTTTTTATTGTTTTTTTTTCAACATCGTGCTTTTTGGCATCTTTTTTTGAGTAAAAGGTATAGATTTGTTATTAAACGGTCATGGAAGAGAAAACATTAATCCACAAGATATTGTTCATTTTTGTTGCATTGTGAGGAATTTGTTTTTTTCGGAAGATAAATTTTCGCAATGCAACAAGGACAATATAGAAAGGGTTGAGACTCCCAAAGACAAAATTTTATTTCAAAAGAATAAAAAAGACCGAGCCTTCTTAGAACGAAATTCAGCGCAATTCTTTTTCAACCAAAAATTATGCTGCCTCAAACTTGTGTTGAGGCAGCAATTTTTTGTTAAAAAGGCATTTTATACTGGGGGGGGGTGTTTTTGTTTAGCTAAGGATTTCGTCGCATTCGCCGCGAGGCGTTGAAACGCCACGCTGTAAAATGCCTTACTAAGGCATTTTTTTTATAAAAACATAAAAAACGCTTGACAACGGGCATTGCTGCACCATCATCAAGCGTTTTTTTTATAATTTTTACTTTCTTGAATATCTTATTTCGATAAAACGACCTTGTTAAGATTGTTTTTCGGCTTGCATAAAGCTCAACTCAACTTCTGTTCCGCGACCAAAAATTTTGACCACTACTTTGAGTTTTTTCTTCTCATTGTTGATTTCTTTGATTTCACCAACAAATTCAGCAAATGCGCCTTCAGTAATTTTAACAGATTCGCCCACGAGGAACGGCTCCATATTGACTTCGCCAGTTGTGATGGCATCGTCTGCAATGCCCAACATTTTTTGTACTTCAATGGTACGCATCGGTGTAGGCTTGTCTTTTCCTACAAAATGGATAATATTTGGCAAATTATTGATGTCTTGCACCACTCCACCAACCAATTTTGCGGCAACCGCTTCTAACAAAATATAACCCGGCAAAATATTGCGTTCTTGCACTACTTTTTTACCCGCTCGAATTTTATAGACTTTTTCGGTCGGTACAACTACCTGAACGATAAAATCCCAACCTTCGCGCTTGGTTTCATGCTCAATGCGCTCTTTAATCGCCTTTTCCTTTCCCGAAATGACGCGCAACGAATACCATCTGGTCGTTTCTTCTGACATATTGAAACAATTTTAATTGTTTGATGAAATTCAATATTTTTGAATATTTGAACTTATCAATGTTTATCTAAACAATACGGACGATGCTTTTAGCAATCGTTCAATTATTTTGCACCGATTTTATAAATCAACTTCTCCGTAATCAAGTTAGAAACTGAGTCCATCGAGAAAATAAGGAACGCTAAAACAGCCGCACCGACCAACACTACGGTGGTGGTTTGTTGCAAATTTGACCAAGAAGGCCAAGTCATTCGATAGCGCAATTCTTCAAAACTTTCGCGGATGTAAGTTAACAAACCTTTCATAATCGCTGTGATTTTTTAATTTTTATAAAAGATAATTTTTTTATAGCTTGAAAACAATTGTACGTTTTTTTTTGCTAAAAAAGATACAATCACCTAAACATACTGGGGGGTAGGAATGTCTTGTTTCCTCCCCCCCAGTATAGGTCGTTGTTTTTTGATTTTTAGAAGCAAAACAAAAATAACAAAAAATTTGCACGGGAAGTAGGACTCGAACCCACGACCTACGGTTTTGGAGACCGCCATTCTACCAACTGAACTATTCCCGTGTATCAATTATTGCGCAAAAGTAGTCATAAATATTTTCTTTTCACGCAATAATTGAAAAAAAAAGATTGGAATTGGCGATTTATCCGAAAACAAACCGCCAATTCCAACACTATTGATGAGGTAATTAAACCAAAACTTCAGTTACCTGACCTGCACCTACTGTACGACCGCCTTCACGGATAGCAAAGCGCAAACCTTTGTCCATTGCAATTGGAGTGAGCAATGTAACTGACAACTCAACGTTGTCACCTGGCATTACCATTTCAACACCCGCAGGCAATACACAGTCACCCGTTACGTCTGTTGTACGGAAGTAGAATTGTGGGCGATAACCGTTAAAGAACGGTGTGTGACGACCACCTTCGTCTTTCGACAAAACGTAAACCTGACATTTGAATTGTTTGTGTGGTTTGATAGAACCTGGCGCACAAATTACCATACCGCGTTTGATTTGTGTTTTGTCAACACCACGCAACAAGATACCTGCGTTGTCACCTGCTTCACCACGATCCAACAATTTACGGAACATTTCTACACCTGTACAAACCGATGCAATTGCTTTTTCGCCTTCTTTTTGCAAACCGATGATTTCAACTGGGTTACCCACGTTGATAACACCACGCTCGATACGACCTGTAGCAACTGTACCACGACCTGTGATAGAGAAAACGTCTTCCACTGGCATCAAGAATGGTTTGTCAGTAGCGCGTTCTGGCTCCGTGATTTCGTTGTCACAAGCGTTCATCAAATCCATGATTCTTTGAACATAAGTTGCGTCACCTTCCAATGCTTTCAAAGCAGAACCTTGAATCACCGAAGCGTTGTCGCCATCGAAATCATATTTGCTCAACAATTCACGAACTTCCATTTCAACGAGTTCCAACATTTCTGCATCGTCAACAATGTCAACTTTGTTCATGAAAACTACGATGTTTGGAACGCCAACCTGTTTAGCCAACAAGATGTGTTCGCGAGTTTGTGGCATCGGACCGTCAGTCGCTGCAACTACAAGAATTGCACCGTCCATTTGAGCGGCACCCGTTACCATATTTTTCACGTAATCCGCGTGACCTGGACAGTCAACGTGCGCATAGTGACGATTAGCTGTTTCATATTCAACGTGCGCTGTATTGATAGTAATACCGCGCTCTTTCTCTTCCGGAGCAGCGTCAATCGAGTCATATGACATTACTTTAGCCAAACCTTGTTTAGCCAAAACGGTTGTGATTGCCGCCGTCAATGTAGTTTTACCGTGGTCAACGTGACCAATTGTACCGATATTGAGGTGCGGCTTGTTTCTTTCAAAGGTCTCCTTTGCCATCAGAAATTATTTTTAAACTGGATTTAAAAAAATATTAATTAAACAATTATTATAAAACTTAAAATGAACTTGAAATCCGAACGCAAACAAGTGCATGGCTTTCAAATTCTGTTTTTTTTACAAACGTAATAGTTTTGAAAAATGGAAATGTTTAACGAAACGAAAAGATGATGCAGCAAAAAATGTAGAGCCGTTGATGGGAATTGAACCCGCGACCTCTTCCTTACCAAGGAAGTGCTCTACCACTGAGCTACAACGGCTATTCACAAGTTTTTAGTTGAGCGGGAGACGAGGCTCGAACTCGCGACCTATAGCTTGGAAGGCTATCGCTCTACCAATTGAGCTACTCCCGCGTGTGAAAACCATTTTTCAATAAAACTCAAAAAAAGTGTGGGGGCGGATGGATTCGAACCACCGAAGGTTTACCCAGCAGATTTACAGTCTGCCCCATTTGGCCGCTCTGGAACACCCCCTCAATTTCGACCCGAACTCAAAAAAAAATCAACAAATAAATTGCTAAAATAATTTCAAAAACAAATCCCAGAACTTAAAAAAGAGCCAATGGAGGGATTCGAACCCCCGACCAGCTGATTACAAATCAGCTGCTCTACCGGACTGAGCTACATTGGCTTGTATTGTTTTCAATTCCAAATAAATTCAGAATCAAATCTTTCAAAAACTAAAAATAACTTTCTTTCTGCTTTTCCCCAAAAGCGGTGCAAAGATACAAGCACTTTTGATTCCTGCAAACTTTTTTCAAAAAAAAATAAAAATATTTTTAATTTTCCTAAAAAAACATCTTGCAGAAACGCCTTTTTCTAAAAGCGACGCAAAGGTACAAATATTTTCAAGAGTTGCAAGCGTTTTTTCAAAAAAAAATAAAAAAAATGTAAAAAAAAATGCAAATATACTGGGGGGGGGACATTTTTTCGTAAAATCTTTACGGAACTTGCACTTTATTTAAAATTTCTTTAATAATATCTTCCGTCGTAATGTTTTCTGCTTCTGCTTCATAAGTCAAACCCAAGCGATGGCGCAATACATCGGCGCAGACGGCGCGCACGTCGTCGGGGTTCACATAGCCGCGACGTTTCAAAAAGGCGTGCGCTTTTGCCGCTTTTGCCAACGAAATGCTCGCACGCGGCGAACCGCCAAAACTAATCATCGGTTGCAATTTTGGGGCATTGAAACGTTCAGGTTGTCGCGTTGCAAAAACAATATCGAGAATATATTGCTCAATTTTTTCGTCCATATACACCTTTGAAACCACATTGCGAGCGGCTACAACTTCTTCGATACTCACCACGTCAGACACACGCGGGAGGTCGTTTTGAAGGTTGAGACGCACGATTTCGCGCTCTTCTTGCTGCGTTGGATAGCCAATTTTGACTTTTAACATAAACCTGTCCACTTGCGCTTCGGGCAACGGATAGGTTCCTTCTTGCTCAATCGGATTTTGCGTAGCCATCACCAAAAACGGTTCGGTGAGCGGATATGTGGTGTCGCCAATCGTCACTTGACGTTCTTGCATACACTCCAACAAGGCAGATTGCACCTTCGCGGGGGCGCGATTGATTTCATCGGCAAGGACGAAATTGGCAAAAATCGGACCTTTGCGAACCGCAAATTCCGCCTTTGAGGGGTTATAAATCATGGTGCCGATGATGTCGGCGGGCAACAAATCGGGCGTAAATTGAATGCGACTAAATTTGGCATTAATTACGTCCGACAACGTTTTGATAGCCAATGTTTTTGCCAAACCCGGCAAACCTTCCAACAAAATATGACCTCGCGTGAGCAAGCCAATCAGCAAACGATTCATCATATATTGTTGTCCAACAATCACTTTTGACGTTTCGGCATTGATTTTTTCTACAAATGCCGATTGTTCATAAATTTCTTGATTAAGTGCCTCAATATCTATCATATCTAAAAAAAATGTTTTATATATCAAAGTGAAACGCAAAAGTACACATTTTGACCTTTTTAAAAACAAAATTTCTTATTTAAAAAAAATAAAAAACAATTCAAAAACAATTTCCTCCCTCCCTTCGGGGGGGTTGGGGGGGATTTTACTGGGGGGTAGCAAAATTTTATTTTTTACAACGCCACAACCAGTCCGACAACGGGTAAGTTGCGGCAAACGAAAAATGCCACCATTCCGTCCGAATGCCCTTGAAACCGACCGATTCTAAGGTCTGACGCAACAATCGGCGGTTTTCCAAGACTTCTTTTTTGTGTTTTTGATAGTCGTAATGCGCTTTTTCAGAAAAATCGTCGAAGGGCGTTCCCATGTCGAGTTCTTTTCCCGTTTTGTCCACAATCGTCAAATCCACCGCCAAACCGCGATTGTGCATCGAGCCTTTTTTGGGCGGCGTGACGTAGTTGGCGTTCGGCATTTTGTTCCAAAGTTTTTGTTGAATCGGACGCGGGCGATAGCAATCCAACATTTTTAAGCCGCCATATCCTTTTTTTCTTAATATCTGATGTGCTTTTGCGATGGCACGCGCCGCTTCGGGACGCAGGAAACAACGCGGACATTCATACATTTGTGTTTTTACGAAATTGTTGGTCGTCGCGTAGCGCAAATCAATTCGTATCGTCGAGTCCAAAGCCGACACTTCTTGCCATTGTTTTACGTCATAATCTGGAACATTTTTGATGGGCAATCCAATTTTTTCAACCGATTTTTGCGTAGCCGAAACGGGCGGTGTTTTGGATTTTTCAACGTTCTTATTTTCTTTTGACGTTTGCGAAAAGGCAGTAAAACTGAAAAATAAACAGCAAAAAACCGTCAAAATGGGCAAATATACTGGGGGGGGGGCATTTTTTCTCATATTTTTTATTTTTTATGTGCGATTAAAAAATAGTAATTAAAAATAAATTCAGATTTATACAATATTTCATTTTTGATTTCACAACCACGTTTTTCGAGCATCGTTTTATATTCTTTGAGGTCGAACTGATGCGGGTGCAAAATGTCACCGGGCAAAGCGCGAAAAATATGTTTGAGCGGCTGAAAATTGTGCGCATCAATCGAAACCACAAGCGTCGCGCCCGTGTGGGCAGCCGCAACGAGGGCATCAAAACTGCCTTCCAAGTCAGACACATGATTGATTGCATTGATGCAAAAAATCAAATCATATTCATTTTTTACGCCAAAATCTTCCAACGGTTTTGCCAAAAATGCGACGTTTGGATAGTCGGCGCGCTTGAAATGCGGCAATTTTTGTTCATAATGGTCTAAAAGCGGGTCGAGTGCGGTGATGGTTTGCCCATTTTTGGAATCGAACAACATGAAAATTCCCGTCGGTCCACAACCTGCGTCTAAAATTTTTTTACCTTCGGTTTCGACGTTTAGCGTGTCGAGCAATTTTTTCCAATATTTTTTTTTCCAATCTTTATAATCGCTTACATCTTTCTTTTTGAGGTAATTTTGCCACCATCTGATTTCAGCTGCTTGGGCGATTTGCCATCTTATATTTCCCATTTTTTTTTCTGATTTTTTCAAATTTTTGCAAAAATAGTTTTTCTATCGAAAAGAAAAGCGAAAATTTTGAACAAAAAGTGACGAAATAGTGAATCGGGCATCTCTTTTTTATGAAAAAAGTAGTTTCAATTTAAAAATTGTCACTAATTTTGTCGTCAAATTGAGAGAAATACTATATTTTGCAAAAAAATAAAAATTGAGAAAATTATGCAATTCCCTAAAATGAGCTTGGAGACCCTGATTTCGGTGGTCATTTTTCTGTTGTTAGGCGCGTGGGGCGTAAAAAGTTGTCGAGACCGAAAACTCGACCAAACGGCTCCCCCGCAAGGCGCGGAATCATCTATTTCTAACCCGACTTTCGGCACGAGCACAGGCGCAAGCAGCGTCGGCAACAGTTCGGTCAGCAGTTTGCCGAGCGATGTACCACCGCTCGCATCTAGCAATCCGTCAGGCACGCTCAGCCAATCGCAACAATATGGTGTACCCAGCACCAAACCCGCGCCGCGCACGCCCGCAGACGTAACGCCGCCCCCCCCAGTACCCAGCGGAGGTACGGAGTTTGTGCCAAAAGGTGGCACCGTTTCGACCACACAACCACCGCGTAGCAACGTTTCGACTGACGTGGGCGGCGGCGAAGTGCATGCAAACGGGTCGCGATTGTATGTCCTGCGCGAGGGTTTGAAAGTGCGTACACAACCCGATTTGGCAGGTCGTTCGCTCGGAAAATTGAGAAAAAATGACGAGGTTTATTATATGGACGAAGTGACTTCCAACACCACCCAAGTTCGACTCGAAAATGGAACGATTGTAGAAAAACCTTGGTTTAAAATCAAAACCAAACGCGGAACCATTGGTTGGGTACACGGTTCGGGCGTAGATTTTTACCGTCGTAGAGCAGACGGAACGCTATAAAAACAAGCAAAAATGTAGATTTTTCGCATTTTTTGACGATAAAATAAAAAATCCCCTCCTCAAATCCGTTGGATACTGGGGGGGGGCTTTTTTATGAAAAAATTCGAGAAAAAATATTTTTTATCTCAATATTTTACACCATATTTTATACCATTTCGGAGGTTTCAAAAAATTCCATTTTGGCGTGATTTTCTTTTGCCATTTGCAATGCCCACGAGGTTTCGGCGAGAAAAACGAGGTTGCCGTGTTTGTCACGTCCGATGTCTTTTCGGCGGCGTTGCAAAAACTCGTCGAGTGCTACCCTATCGGCACATTTTATCCAAAATGCTTTGTGCAATTGCACGGGTTCGTAGTCGCAACTTGCGCCATATTCGTGTTTTAGACGATATTGCAAGACCTCAAATTGGAGTGCGCCGACGGTTCCGACCACTTTTCGACCGTTGATTTCTTTGGTAAACATTTGCGCCACGCCTTCGTCCATGAGTTGTTCGAGTCCTTTTTGCAATTGTTTTGTTTTCATCGGGTCGGTGTTGTTGACATACCTAAATTGTTCGGGCGAAAAACTTGGAATGCCTTTAAATTTCAATTTTTCACCTTCTGTCAAC
This sequence comes from Bacteroidota bacterium, assembly GCA_046051005.1. Taxonomy (GTDB): domain Bacteria; phylum Bacteroidota; class Bacteroidia; order Chitinophagales; family Saprospiraceae; genus JAAFJT01. The sequence continues at coordinate 12,552 of JBJOPA010000109.1, read as the reverse complement.
GTGTCGCCGATTTTAAAATTTCCCGCGTCATACAATCCCACAATATCGCCAGGATAGGCTTCGTCCACGACTTCTTTTTTTTCTGCCATGAAAGAAGTGGGGTTCGAGAAACGCATATTTTTTTCGGAACGAGTGTGCAAATAATACGTATTTCGTTGAAAAGTGCCGCTACAAATGCGCACAAAAGCGATTCGGTCGCGGTGTTTGGGATCCATGTTTGCATGGATTTTGAAGACGAAACCTGTAAATTTTTCTTCATTTGGTTCTACACGGCGTTGTTCGGTATCGCGTGCGAGCGGCGAAGGTGCGATGTCGCAAAAACAATCCAACAATTCTTTTACCCCAAAATTATTAACGGCTGAACCAAAAAAAACGGGCGATAATTCGCCTTTTCGATAGGCTTCAGCATCGAATGTATCGTACACGGCATCTAACATTTCTACTTCTTCGCGCAATTTTGCAGCAGCGCGAGGGTTGATGATGTCGTCTAATTCGGGGTCGGCGAGGTTTTCAAAGGTGCGCGTATCTTCTTCTTCTTGTTTTCCACGTGCCGAAAAAAGGTTTAATTTTTTTTCGTACATATTATAAACGCCTTGAAACGTGCCGCCCATGCCGATGGGCCACGAAAGCGGTCGCACGCGCAAGCCCAATTTTTGTTCCACTTCGTCGAGCAAATCGAAAGCATCTTGCCCTTCGCGGTCGAGTTTATTAATGAAAACAATAATAGGTGTTTGACGCATTTTAGAAACGGCGACAAGTTTTTCGGTTTGACTTTCTACGCCTTTTGCCACATCAATAACGACGATGACAGAGTCAACGGCGGTCAAAGTTCGGTAGGTGTCTTCGGCAAAATCTTGGTGACCAGGTGTATCTAAAATATTGATTTTCAAGTTGTTATAATCAAAAGCCATGACCGATGTTGCCACCGAAATGCCGCGTTGTTTTTCGATTTCCATGAAATCGGAGGTCGCATGTTTTTTGATTTTGTTTGATTTTACCGCGCCTGCCACCTGAATGGCACCGCCGAAAAGCAACAGTTTTTCGGTCAACGTCGTTTTGCCCGCATCGGGGTGACTGATGATGCCAAACGTGCGCCGCCGATTAATTTCTTCTTGAAAACCCATTTTCTATTTTTGATTGATATTTTTAAATTTCGCTACACTTTTTTGAAAAAGCGGCGCAAAATTATAAAAAAAATGACACTTTTGGGGCGAATATTTAAAAAAAGTTAAAAAGGATTTTTTTTATCATTTTCAGCGTTTTTTGACCAAATATACTGGGGGGGGGTGTTTTTGTTGAGTTTTGGGGCAAAATTTTTCTTTTTTTTTGAATCATTTTTGGCTTTGAGATAAAAAAAATAATTTTTACAAAAAAATGATACAAAATAAAGCCAGAAATTGAAAAGTCTGACTACATTTGCATTCCTTTATTTGTTTAGGGGTAAAAAAACTTTCAAAAAAAGCTTAGAAAAAATAAAAATCCACCTGCCTTTGTAAGTTTTGATAAAAAGATTGCGTTCGTTTTTTTGTATAATTTTTCAATAATTTTGAAGCCTAATTTTTCATTCAATTCTTTACAAAATACTTCGGCAAGCGACGTTTCCTCTATTTTTGAAGCATTTGCGGCGTTGAACGTGCTGATTGTAGGCGATGTGATGACCGACCGCTACGAACATGGCAAGGTCAATCGCATTTCACCCGAAGCACCCGTGCCTGTCGTGGACTTGTCTCATGCCGAAAATCGGTTGGGCGGCGCGGCAAACGTGGCACTCAACATCAAAGCATTGGGCGCAACGCCCTATTTGTTTTCGACCATCGGAAAAGATGAAGAAGGTGAAATTTTTCTGAATTTGTTGCATCAATATGAACTTTCCACGCAAGGCATTTTGCAGTCGGCGAATCGAAAAACGACCGTCAAAACGCGCATCATGGCACAAGGTCAACAATTGTTGCGACTCGATAGCGAAACCGTTGCCGATTTGACAGCCGAAGATTCAGACGTTTTTCTAAAAAACTTTTTTCGTTTTATCGAATCCAAGACCATTCACGTTGTTATTTTTCAAGACTATAATAAAGGTGTGTTGACAAAAACGGTGATTCATCAGATTTTGGAAGCGGCGGGACAAAAAAATATTCCAACAACGGTTGACCCTAAATTCAAAAACTTTTTTGAATATAAAGGTGCAACGTTGTTCAAACCGAATTTGAAAGAAATAAGAGCAGCCGTTCCGTTTTCCGTGACGACGAATTTAGAAAGTTTGGACGCAGCCTCCGCCTATTTGCAACAACAAATGGGCAATGCAAATACAATGATTACGCTTTCAGAGCATGGTGCGTACATCAGTTTTTTGGAAAAAGATTCAAAAAACGATTTTCTTCCTCCCTTCGGGGGGATTGAGGGGAGAAATACTGGGGGGGGGGGCATTTTTGAGCCGTCAATCCGCCATTGTGCCGACCGAAGCCAAAAACATTGCCGACGTAAGCGGCGCGGGCGATACCGTGATAAGTGTTGCGTCTTTGGGCATTGCGTTGGGCTTGCCGATGCAATTGACTACGATGCTAGCGAATGCGGCGGGCGGTCAAGTTTGCGAATCTTTGGGCGTAGTTCCCGTTCAAGCTGAGCGATTGCGACGCGATTTTATAGCAAAACACGCAATTTAGGTTTTGAAAAGCGATTTACTCGGATAAAAAAAAATATTTTAAAAATAAAATTTTAAAAAATTATTATTTTGAGTTAATAAATTTCTTACTTTTGCGTTCTAATTACGTCTAAAAGATTTTTAGGGCTGAAAAGCGATAATAAATTTTTAGATTTTTTTTATAAAGCAGAGAAAAATTATTCACCGCATCATCATTAGGGATAACCAGACGAAAGCTATTCGAGTTTTCGTTTTTTATCATAGTTTCAAAAATTCATTTATTTCGTTAAAAAATTAGTTAAAACTCTTTTAAACTAACCATTTATGAAAAGAACGTTTACGAAAGTTCTTGCGGTTGCATTGGCAACTGCACTCGGCTCGGCTACGTTAGAGGCACAAACGATTTTGTGGCCCTCAACGGATAGCGTACAATTGAACGTGAGCCAGTTCAGAGGCGCGACTTCACTTCGCAGAGACACCAACCACGTTTCAACGCCAGGCACTTGGTCAACGAAAGGTTTGTACTCTGACACACTCCGCAAAAAAGACAGCGCAGTTTGGACGTATGCACCAACTGGTGTTATTTCGGGTCTTTACACCGCTTTAACCATCGTTTCCCCTTCGGTTGCCAATGGTACAGTGGTGTTCAATTCAGATTTTCTTGATACACGTGGCACGGCTGCTGGTACAGGATCAGCACCTGCAGGTCACGCGGGTGAAATTGTTTCACCAAACATCAACATGGTGGGTCAATCTGGTATGGTATTGAAATTTAGCCAAGCATTTCGTCGTTTTGCGGGTCGCACGTTCATCACTTGGTCAGAAGACGGTGGTGCAACTTGGAAACCGCTTATCGAAGTTAATGGTTCAGAAGTAGCAGTAAATGCAGTTGCAGCGGCTACGGTAAAAACCATTCCACTTTCAAACAGTGTTGGTACAGCGAACTTCCGTTTGAAATTCTTGTTCGACGGTCGTGATGCATATCCAGGCGCAAATGGTTTGGGTTATTATGCTTGGGGTGTTGACGATGTTCAACTTCTTTCTGGTGGTTCGGACATCAAAGTGCTTCGTTCGGCTGGTCCAGCGAATTTGACTGTTCCTGCAAACCAAATCGAGCCTTCAAAATACATGGCTTCGGTAACGAATTCTGGTACACAAACTCGTGACTCTGTTAGAGTACGCGCTCGTATCTTTTCTAGTGCAGCTCCCGCAACGATGTTGTATGACCAAAACAGACTTATTGGTACACTTCGCGTAGGCGATACTGCTCAATATAGCTTGTTCCCAGGCACATGGCCTGCGGCTCCTGCGACTTACATTGCACCAGGTGTTTACAACCTCCAATACATCGTTACTGGTGCAGGAAACGTTGCAGACATCAATACTGCGAATGATACGGTAAAATATCAATTCCTTGTTGCGGACACGACTGCGGCAAACACGCTTGGTTTGAATCCAGCTCCACTCTATGCAGTTACGCCTGCACACCGTGCTACGTACGCAAATGAATTGGGTTCTGAAACAACAACTCGTCCTGCTTTGTCAGGTAACAACTCTTGGCGTGCGGGTAATGTGTTTTATGTAAACAACCTTAGAACCAGAAATGGTAATATTGGTTTGACATTCTCACACATCATCGCTCGCGTAAACAATCCAGGTTCACCTGCTGACGCACTTGGTATCAATGGACAAGTTGTTTCTGCACGTCTTTACAAATGGAATGATGCAAACGGTGACGGCAGTGCGCAACCAACAGAACGTGTTTTGTTGGCTTCGGGAGACTCTACTATCACAGCAAGCCAGCCCCTAGGTTCAGATTGGTTTACGTTCAAATTGATTGACATCAACACCGGTAATGACTTTTACACGCCAACTTCAGCAGCAGATACAGGTGCTTACTTGGCAATGGTTGAATACACTACAACTTCAACTACGCGCCACATGCGTTTGGGTTGGGCTACTTCAGTTGACTGGGAACCGCGTTTAGATGCGGGTGACTCACTTCGTGGCACTGTAAACGTTCGTTATGCACCAATGTTGGGTATCGCTGCTACTGATGACTGGGACCCTACTACCTTCGGCTCACAAATTGGTCGTCCAAACAATCCGTTTGTTTTCACGCCAGTAGTTCGTTTGCGCGCACTTCCTTTTGGTAAAGTTGCTACGGAAAATGTATTGCCAGCTGAACAGAAATTCTCTGTATTCCCGAATCCTGCTGACCAATTTGTAAACTTGCGTACTGACTTCGCGAAAGTGGAAGATGTAATCGTAGTAGAAATCAAAGACGTTTCAGGTCGTGAAGTAAAATACATGGAGTTCAACAACGTCGGTAGAGACCAGTACAACATCAATGTTTCTGACTTTGCTAATGGTACTTACCTCATGAAAGTCATGACTGCAAATGGTTCACGTACAGAAAAATTTGTAGTACAACACTAATTTTCTGTTCGATTAGAATCGTGACATAAAAAAAATCTGTTCGAGGCTTTGGCTTCGGACAGATTTTTTTTTATATGCTTTGTTCTATATATTTTTCCAAAAAAGTCGCCCCCCCCAGTATAAAACCGATTTTGGAAAGTAAAAATTAGGGTTTGAAAAAAAATACAAAAAATTGGAGTGACTAATCCAAAAAACGAGCGTCTATTCAATGTATCCACAAAATAAAAAATGGTGAGACGAAAGAAACAAAAAAATATATTGTCATCTGACATTCGACATTCCCGCTTTTCAACTTTCAAAACCATAGAAAAAATCGACAAATACTGGGGGGTAGCCCCAAAAACGTGAATACACTTTTTTTTCAAAAAAAAATACCCTAAAAATGGTATTTTTGTAAAAAAATGAAGTTTTTATAAAAATATTAAAGAAATTTTGGAACTTTTTTTGCCTTTTTGTTGTATTTAATGGTAGTTGTTTTCAAACAAAATAAAATTTGTTAAAAAACAAAAAAAATGACACCGCGTTTTAGACTTATAAACGTTCCCTATCTTGATGATTTTTTCAAAATGCAGTGAAAATCGCATCTAAAAATTGTCTTGTTTTATCACTTCATCGTAAAAATATTTTTTAATTTCATAAAATTTTCTAATTATGCGTCAATTAAAGATAGCTAACAAAATAACGAACCGCGAGTCGCTTTCGCTGGAAAGATATTTGTCAGAGATTGGCAAAATGCCCCTTCTCGGTCCCGAAGAAGAGGTGGAATTGACGCGTCGAATCAAAGCTGGTGACCATGCTGCCTTAGAAAAAATGACCAAAGCGAACCTTCGTTTTGTCGTTTCGGTCGCCAAACAATACCAATATCAAGGTTTGACGCTCAGCGACCTCATCAATGAGGGCAACGTAGGTTTAATGAAAGCTGCCCGCCGTTTCGACGAAACACGCGGCTTTAAATTCATTTCTTACGCCGTTTGGTGGATTCGTCAATCCATTTTGCAAGCCATCAGCGAGCATTCCAGAATCGTGCGCGTGCCGAGCAACAAAATTGGGTCATACGGGAAAATTAGCGAAGCGTTCACCCAGTTTTTGCAAGAATTTGAACGCGAACCCAGCAACGAAGAGTTGGCAGAACTCCTCGACCTGACCGAACGCGACATTGACAACATGACCATCGCATCGCAACGACACGTGTCCTTCGACGCGCCCGTCGGCAATGAAGAATCGGACGCAACCATGCTCGATTTGCATGTCGCAAACGACAGTTTCAATGCGCCTGACCACAATTTGACAAACGAGTCTTTGCGCAACGAAGTAGAAATAGCGTTGCAACATCTCAGTAATCGAGAACAAGATATTCTGTCGGATTATTATGGTTTGGGCGGAAAACCACAACTTTCGCTCGAAGAAATTGGCGATAAATATGCCCTCACCCGCGAGCGCGTGCGACAAATCAGAGAACGCGCCATCATTCGATTGCGCCGTATTCAAAATCAAGGTGATATGAAATCTTATTTATAAAATATTTTTTTATAACATAAAAAAATCCGTAAACCTCTATTATTGAAGGTTTTACGGATTTTTTTTGCCCAAAATGGGCGTTTATACTGGGGGGTCAATGGTGTATAGTTAAGGAAAATGTATTGTTATAACTTACTTCAAAATTGGCGTTTTTAGGCGTTTTTGGCGGTTAGATTTACGAAATTTTAAAGATTTCGTAAATCTAACCCCCACATTTTATGATAAAATAATTTCATTCAAATCCTTAACTAAACAACATTGACTGGGGGGTGGCTTTTTATGGAAAAAGAAATGTATTTTTCTTAAATCCAATCCATTTTTTGTACGAAAAATGTACAAACAAAGGGCAACACAGTCCAAAACCATTCAGATGTTGGCGGATAAATCATCATGGCAACCATGATAGTAGTGGAAATCCAAAATAATGGATTGGCGTTTTTTCTCATGCGTTCAATGAAAACTTCCATACGTCAAATTTATTTTTTTAAGACTTTAAAATATTATTTTTCTAATTTCTTGACTAAATTGTGATAAAATTTGTGGAATTTTGCATTAATTCCCAAATTCGGTGCAAAGTTACAAAAGATTTTTAAAAAAAAATTCAAAAAGTTAGATAAAAATTTGGAATTGACACGTGTAATGTTCCATAACTTGCTAATTTTGTCGCGCTTTTTGAAAGTTGGGAAATGTTTTTTTCAAAATTTCAAAAAAAATATCTATAAATTATTGATTTTCAATTGATTGTTAAAAATTGGTCTAATTTTTTCATTTTAATTTAGAAATTATTTAGACCCATTTTAAAATTGTAATTTAAAATTATGCAAGGTTCAAAAATTGTAGTTACCAGAACCGGTAAACTCAAAGTACCCAACGACCCCATCATACCGTTCATCGAGGGTGACGGCACTGGTCCAGACATTTGGAAATCTTCGGTGCGCGTGTTAGACGCGGCGGTCGAAAAAGCCTATAAAGGCAAAAAGAAAATTGTTTGGAAAGAAGTTTTGGCGGGCGAAAAAGCCTTTAATCAAACAGGAAATTGGTTGCCACAAGAAACGTTGGACGAAATCAACGAATATTTGGTTGCCATCAAAGGTCCATTGACTACGCCTGTGGGCGGCGGCATCCGCTCGCTCAACGTGGCGTTGCGTCAAATCCTCGACCTCTACGTTTGCTTGCGCCCCGTGCGTTGGTTTCAAGGCGTTCCATCGCCCGTGAAACACCCTGAGCAAGTGGATATGGTCATTTTCCGCGAAAATACGGAAGACATTTACGCTGGCATCGAAATGAAAGGCGGCACCGAAGATGGTGCAAAAGTGTTGATGTATCTGCGTCGCACGTTCCCAAAAGCATTTGAAAGTGTGCGTTTCGGAACGATTGACAAAGTACGAAAATACAATAAAATGGCGAAAATCAAGGACGACAGCCCGTTGGAAGTCGGCATTGGTTTCAAAGTGGTTTCAAAAACGGGTACAGAGCGTTTGGTTCGTTCGGCGATTGAATATGCCATCACCAACAAGCGTAAATCCGTCACGATTGTCCACAAAGGAAATATCATGAAGTTCACCGAAGGCGCGTTCCGTGATTGGGGCTACGCTTTGGCAGAACGTGAGTTCGGCGACAGCGTCTTCACATGGGCGCAATACGACCGAATCAAAGCAGAAAAAGGTGGCGCAGCAGCAGACGAAGCGCAAAAAACAGCATTGGCAGCAGGCAAAGTGTTGATTAAAGATGCGATTGCGGACATTGCTTTGCAACAAGTTTTGACACGTCCAACTGATTTTGATGTCATCGCGACCCTCAATTTGAATGGCGATTATTTGTCAGACGCATTGGCAGCACAAGTTGGTGGCATCGGTATCGCACCGGGTGCAAACATCAATTACGTAACTGGACATGCTATTTTTGAAGCAACACACGGCACGGCTCCAAAATATGCGGGTCTTGACGTGGTCAATCCGTCGTCGGTGATTTTGTCGGGCGTGATGATGCTTGAATATTTAGGCTGGCAAGCAGCAGCAGATTTGATTGTGAAAGGCATTGAAAAATCAATTGATGCAAAACGTGTAACCTACGATTTTGAACGATTGATGGAAGGTGCAACCAAACTCAAATGTTCAGAATTTGGCGATGAAATTATCAAAAACATGTAATTTGTTTTTAATTATTTTACATCGTTTCGATATAAAAAGCTGCCTCGCACGTGTGTGAGGCAGCTTTCTTTTTGTTAAAAACGGAAATATACTGGGGGGTAGTGTTTTTTTACAAATTTGATATTTACTACTAAAAATTTGTTGCCATTATTGGATTATCTAATTTACCAATGATAACTTAAATTTAAAAAAGGTCGTGTGTGCAATAGATTCATGGGGTTTTCTGTCAGTCTATAAAAACTTTTTACGCTAAACGCCAATGAAAAATGTTGACTAAACGGATAAGAAATGCCAGTTCCCAAACCAAAATAATATTGTTGAGGTTTGTCTAAAACTAAATACAAGCGTTTTAAGTCATTATTTAAAGTTCTGATGATTTGCCTATCTTCGTAAATGGAGCCAAATCCAAGATGTGGTTCGACAAACCAATTCCACTTTTTTTTATATAATTGATATTTTGAAAAAACGCTAATAATGTAATAATTATATTCCGTTATAACAGGGGCTCGCAACAGTTGATAATAAGACAAGCCAATATTTGTTTTTTTTGTTATTTTATGTTCTAATTTTAAATTACAAATGAAGTCTAAATATTGATTGTCAAAACCAGCATTTAATATTTCTTGTCTAAACGGTAAAACACCTACGGAAATATTCCAACGTTGGTCATCTACATCTTGCGCATCAAGATTATTGATGCGGAACAGTAAAAGTAAGAAAATTATTTTTTTATTCATGTTGTCAAGATTTTTAAAAAAATATTTTATCAACTAATTTTGATTAAACAGTTGATACAAAGATAATATTTTTTTATAACTTGTATGTGATTCCAAACGTTTTTTTTAAAAAAAAAGCCCCCCCCCAGTATATTTGCTAAAAATGTACTGAAAAAGGGCAATTCATCATCTATTTCAGAATCATCAATTTTTTAGTTTCTACAATTTCTGAATTTCTGACTTGCAGCCAGTAAACACCACTCGGCAAATCGGAAACTTGGAGGCGCACCTCTTCAACACCCGCCGTTTCTTCTTCGGTTTTCTCGAATGCAATTTCCTTACGCAACACTTCTTGACCCGACATATTCAGCAAACTGAGCGTTGTATTTTCTCCTTTCACCATATTTCGCAGCGTCACGTTTACGACGTTTTGCGTGGGGTTCGGAGCCAATGTCATCGCTGGTTCTTCAGTTTTTACAACTGCATTTCCCCTCAAATTTTGACTGTTGCTGACCAGCAATTGATAGCAATTATCGAGGTTATAAGCACCTTGATAGCCATAAACTTGGACATAATACGTTCCATAATTGGTGGCAGTGTAACTAATCAACTCATTGGTGGTGCCGCGTCTTTGCGAAACCGCCGCCAATCGTCCGCCCGGATTGTACAATCGAAGGTCATAATCGGCAGCCAAATTGGTGAGAGAAATATAGACATTCGGATTGTCAGGCGATATCGTGAATGAGAAATAATCTTTATCCGTTGCACTTTCAATAGTGCCACGTTTGGGCGAACTCAACGTAATCAGACGGGCAGTTGTCAATGTTTCGTTGGGTTCGTTGGCATCAGTACAATTCTCGGGTGGCGTTGTAAATTCCTGCCAACCCGTCCCTTCAAAAGAACCATTGGGGCAAAGGCGGCGCACGCGATATTCATACGTCCAATCAGGTTGTAAACCCGTAATCGTGTAAGGCGACGTGGCAGGTTGCGTCGTTGCAAAGTTTGCCGCGCCAACGGCACGATAATCAATCCGATATTCCACATTTGGCAATTGCTGCCAACTCACAACGGCTTCATAAGTCGTTGGCACGATACTCACATTCGCAGGCTTCGTACAAGGAGCCAACACAGGAACGCAACCGTCAGAAGTCAACAAACTATTGCGAAAACCATTGGGCGAAAAATTTGCCAACATGCGTTGCTTTTGCCCACGTGTGAACATTGCCATACAAATATCGTCGCCATAGTCCATATAATTGTTGTAATTATCGCCATAAGGCGCATTTCCACAACTGATACTCGGAAAAGTTGGGCAACCAAAATTGGGTTGTTCTTGCGTGGGCGTATCGCCTACGAAGTCATTTCCGCAATTGTCGTCACCCCAAGTATGCACCAAATTGAGGTAATGCCCAACTTCGTGCGTGGCAGTTCTGCCCAAATCAAATGGCGCGTTGTTCGGTCCAGAAAGCCCCGTCACCCGATAATCTAAGGCAACACCATCATATCCGGGCGGAGCTTCGCCGGGATAGTACGCATAGCCAATAACGCCGCCCGAAGAAGAAGCAAGGTCAAACACCCAAATATTTAGGTATTTGCTCTCGTCCCAAGCGTCTAAACCGCCAGAGGAATAGAATTTTGCCTCTTCGCTGAAGCCCCAACCCGTAGTTCTATTGACACGGCGTTTTTCGATGCCCGTTGTCGGGCTGCCGTTAGGCGATCTTTTGGCAAGGCAAAATTGAATATTGGTGCTGGTTGCCAACTGCTTGAAAACATTCGGAACACTGGCAAAATTAGGGTTCGACAAGCTAAAATCCCTGTTCAAAATGTCCATTTGCTCATAAATTCGAGCGTTGTCAATGTTTTCATCGGGGAAATTGCGCCGCCAAACAATGTGAAAAACTACGGGAATCGTCACCGTTGCCTTTCCATCTAAACCGCCGCCCGACGCGATAAAGGCTTGGGTTTGCCGCTCCATTTCGGCGCGGCGCGGGGCAATGGTGGGGTCGGCGGCTCTGCGCTGTTCCGAAAGTTCTTGGGTTTTACAACCCCGTGCGTGTTGTCCAAATCGGGTTGCTGCCGATTGTGCCATCACAATAGATGCGCTGCCGATACAAAGCAGCAAAAGCAAAAATTTGTTAAACGTTTTCATTGAAAAAAAATTAAATTAAGGTTTATGAAAAAAAAGAATTACAAAAAAGACCGTGCGAAACCAAGCGCGGTTTCACGGTTACTATTTTTTTATTCAAGGGAAAAACAGGAAATAAGAATTGGAGAATGTTGGGAATAAAAATTTGATTGCGGTAGAAATATAAGTTAGCAGTCACTACATCGTAGTTTCTAAACAATTGCAAAAATACAGCTTTTTTCAAATAAACATCAAAAAATTCTTAAAAATTTTCAATTTTAAATATTTTTATAGTTCTTTTTTAAAATAAACGCTATTATATTTTTTACAATTTTATATTTTAATTTGTTAATGTGATATAAAATTTGAATAAAAAAATGAACTTGTTGAGACTTTTTTTCAAAAAAATGCCCCCCCCAGTATATTGGACAAAAAAAACGCCTCGCGGGTGTGCGAAGCGTTTTTTTTATAGAAATATTTTTGAAAATAGGTTACATCAAACCAAAAATTTTCGCGTATTTCAGCATTTCGCCTTGATTGCTCATTTTCAATTTGCCTGTAAAAACTGCCATCATGGGGTTCATTTTGCCTGTCACGATGTTCAAAAAGTCGTCGTTACTGGCTTTGACGACGCATTTTGGTTCGCCCGAAAAACCTTCCGTTACTTCGCATTTTCCGTCTGCTACGTTGATGGTCATTTGCGCCGCATCGTCGCCCGAAATGTCGAAATGAAAACAAGTCGCCAAACCTTCCAACGCCGCAGGGTTGATTTTTTCAGGCAGCGAAAGCAAAAAATCTTTTGTTGTCATATTATAAATATTTAAAAAAAAATTATGATAATTCGTAAATAAAATTCCTTGAAAAAGTTGGACAAAATTACATTAATTCGTCATTTCATCGCTTTTTTATTTCTTTTTTTTCTTCCAACTTCCTCCCTTCGGGAGGATTGAGGGGGGATTATACTGG
>JBJOPA010000108.1:0-8421 GCA_046051005.1 Bacteroidota bacterium | reverse complement strand
GGGAGCTTCCCCCCCAGTATAATCCCCCTCAAATCCCCCCGAAAGGAGGAAGGAAGGGCAAATATACATTCTTTTTTAAAAAACTTCTTGTCGCGTTGCCATTTCGCGCAAAAGTTGGGGGACGCGGAAACGCTGCCCAAACGCTACGCGATAAATTTTACAACGGTCAATAAATTTTTCTAATCCATAATCATTTGCATATTGCAACAATCCCCCTTTTCCTGCGGGAAATCGCCAACCATAGATGCTTGCTAAATTTGCTTCGGCGGCGGATTGCACAACGCCTTCTTGCAAACACCATGTGGCTTCTAACACTTGGGCAAACAGGAGGCGTTCGGTCAACGCAGCGCGGTCAAATTCGGTTTTGGTGGTTGGAAAAATGTGCGTTAAGCCTTTCCATATTTGTCTATCCGACGAGGTGTAGGTATCAAAATCAATAGAATTGTCAATTTTTTGTACCGAATATTCATAAAAACCACCATAATTTTGCCGTCCCGTTCTGCGCAATTCAATCATTTGCGACAGGGCTTGTGCGGCGGGGTGTCGGATATATTTTGTGCCGTACAATTCGGCGGCTTGGGTTTCGTATTCCAAAGCGAGTTCAATGCCCAAGTCATCGGCTAATGCGAGTGGTCCTGTTGGCATGCCTGTTTGTAAGCCCAAATTTTCAATCAAAGCAGGCGAATAGCCTTCTAAAAGCATGGCGATGCCTTCTAAAATGTAGGTATTTCGGACGCGACCCGAATAGAATCCCCAACTGTCTTTCACGATAATTGGAATTTTGCGAATCAGTCTGATAAAATCAAATGCGCGGGCGATGGTTTCGTCGCTCGTTTGTTCGCCTTTCACAATTTCGACAAGCGATGTGCCGTCAACAGGACGGAAAAACCGCATGCCGCAAAAATTTTCGGGTCGTTGGGTTGTTTTCGCTAATTTGGTAATTGGAATGCTCGACGTGTTGCTTGCCACGATGGAATATTCGTCGAGATAAACTTCTGCATCGCGAAGGATTTTAGATTTTAAACTCTGATTTTCAAAAACTGCTTCGATTATCAAATCGCAATTTTTAAATTCGTCCATCAGTTCGGTGGCGACAATTTTTTTTAATAAATTATCGGCTTCCTGTTGGGTCAACTCATTTTGAACGACCATTTTTTTGAGTTTTTCTGCCGAATAATTTTTGCCTTTTTCTGCAACCGACCGCGAAATATCTTTCAACACAACGTCTAATCCTGCCCGCACGCAGGCGTAGGCAATGGCGGAACCCATCAAGCCTGCCCCGATAATTCCAATTTTTCTTGGGCGAAACTTGCCAAAACCTTTGGGGCGACTTTTGCCGTCGTTGATGGCTTTGTTGTCGAACCAAAAGGCTTTCAACATGCTTTTGGCTTCTTTGGTCAACGCCACTTGCGTAAAATAGCGCGATTGAATGCGGCACGCCGTGTCAAAATCCGAACGTGCGCCTTCCACCAAAACGCTCAAAACAGCAGACAAAGCAGGATAATTTAGATAGTGACGGCTATAATTTTGGGCAATCAGCCGACGCACCAAACTCTGGATTTGGGGTTCCCAGTGTTGACCGCCAGGAATGGTTGCTCCCTCGTTGTCCCAAATTCTACGGGCATCGCGATGACCCAGTAGCCATTCGCGGGCTTTGTCCATCAGGTCATTTTCGTCGCGGGCGAGGTCGTCAATGATGCCCAGTGAAAATGCTTCGTTGGGCGTGTAGCGATGCCCGTCGGTGACGACATGATACGCCGTTTCCATGCCTTTGAGCCACATCAAACGAATGATGGAGCCGCCTGCTGGAATCAAACCCAACGACGTTTCGGGCAGACCCAGTTGAATATTGGCGCGGTGAATCGCGATGCGATGGTGACAAGCCAACGCCAACTCAAAACCCGGACCCAATGCCGAACCATTGATGGCGGCTACGACGGGAACGCCCGGTTGTTCGAGGTCGCGAAAAAAACGGGAGAGCTTGTCCGAAAACTCGAAAAAGGCGGGGGCTTCTTTGCAATGATAGAAAAAATCAATGTCGGTGCCGACGAGAAATGTTTTTTTTGCCGACGTGATGATGACACCCCGTAGTGCGCCTGCTGCTTTTTCGGTTTTGAGGTGTTGCAACACAGGCAAAAAGGATTTGCCGATGTCGTGGGTGAGCAGGTTTTCGTTGCTGTTGCGCATATCGAGCGTCAACGTGACTATATTATTGATGTCTTTTTCGTATCGTATCACCGCAAAATATATTTTTTAGCAAAGAATAGGGAAGAATTTTTTTGCAAAAATAACTATTTTTTTAAGGTTTGAAGCACAAAGGACAATTTTAAAAAGTAAAGACGCGATTTATCGCGTCTCTCAAAAGGTACCGAAGGCGGGAGTCGAACCCGCACACCTTGCGGCGCACGCACCTGAAACGTGTGTGACTACCATTCCACCACTTCGGCAAAGCAATTTACAGTCTCAATTATACGCTTTTTCCTCTTTTTTGTTACAGAAACAAAAAATGTGTTTTCTGATGAAAGTTTGATAAAAAAATAGCCCCCCCCCAGTATAAACGCCCATTTTGGTGGATTGAAAAGCATAAAAAGCGTTATTTTTTGAAAAAACTTGCGCGAATGGGTGACACCGAACCTGCTTGCAAAATTGCTTTGCCGCCTTTGCTAAACAGTTGTGATTTGGTGAAATCTTGATTCGGAAAAAACGTAACGGTGAGGGCAGTTTCGCCATCGTCTGCCAACAATTCGACGGAGGAAACATCTAAAAAAATATTGAAAACAACCCAATCTTGCTTTGGATTTTTGATGCGCGGTGCGTATTGTCTGCCCGAAAAACGCGGTTCAAAATCCGTTTTTCCTGACAAAGTTCTATCTATAAAATATTGATTGCGTTCTCTTTCATATCCAATCGTTATTTTTTCTCCGTTGTCGTTTAAAAACTCAATTCCAAATTCTGATGCTGAAAATTTGTTGATGTCAAAAACCAAAACGGTTTGTTGCAATTTGGCAAATGTTTTAGAAATATCTATCACATTTTCTATTTCGCCGACTGTTATGGGTTTGTTTTCGCCGCGAATGGTTTCAATTTCTGGCACAACGGACTGAAAAAGTCGTATTTTCTGACTCGAATTATAGCGCAGCGACAGCGTTCGGGGCAATGTCATGGCACTTCTCCAACGTTGTGTCGGCACTTTCATGGCGTATTGCCAATTGCTCATCCAGCCCAAAAATAGGTGGCGATTTTTGGGCGCATTTGTCCACGTCACGCCCGCGTAGTTGTCGCGACCGTAGTCAAGCCACAAAATTTGGTCGAGTGGATTGTCATTTTTAAAGGTTTTTCCATCAAAAGTTCCTACAAAATATTGGGTTCCCGAACCGCCATTTGGTGCGCCGTCGCCGATGCTTTGCAACAATACATATTTTTCTTCATTTGTTCCTTCCAATGGCATGGCGAACAAGTCGGGGCATTCCCAAACGCCGCCGTGTGCGCCTTCTGTTTTGCCAAATTCACCCGTTTTTTCCCAGTTTTTCAAGTTTTTAGAGGTGAAAAATTCTACATGGTCGGCAACAGCCAATGTCATTACCCATTTTTGTTCGGGTGGATACCAAAAAACTTTTGGGTCTCTAAAATCTTTTATATTTTTATTGTTGATAACTGGATTGTTTATATATTTTTTCCAAGTTCTACCTTTGTCGAGGCTGTAAGCAATGCCTTGTGTCTGAAAATCGGTGCGCCCCGCCCGTTCGCCCTCGATATTGTGATAGGTGAAAATCGCTACCAAAGGCGTTTCCCCTTGTTTTTGCTGAAAACCTGCCGTATTCAACGAGTCAACGACGACGCTTCCCGAAAAAATATAGCCAATTTTATCGGGAAACAAGGCGATGGGCAAATGTTCCCAATGCATCAAATCCGTACTAACGGCATGCCCCCAGTGCATCGGTCCCCAAACGGTGCTGTCGGGATAATATTGATAGAAAAGATGATATTCTCCTTCAAAATAGACCATTCCGTTCGGGTCATTCATCCATTTTTGAGGTGGTGAAAAGTGAAATTGTGGGCGGTGTTGGTCTTGTTGATAAGTATTTTTGGATAAAACCATCGCTGTTTTTTGTGACCCCGTCTGACAACCCAACAAAAATAGAACGAGGCAACAAAAAGAAATTAAATTATTTTTTTTCATATCAAAATTATATTTCTATCCGTAAAAAAAAGCAAATATACAAAACTTATCACCTTGCTACGCATCTATCAAAAAATTACACATATTTTACACCCCCTTTCACCAACAAAACCCTACCTTTGCCATTCAAAAAAAAGAAAATCCATAAAAAATAGCCCCCCCCCAGTATATTCCCCCTCAAATCCCCCCGAAAGGGGGAAGAAAATAATATTTTTTGCATCATGAAATTTTATTACCACGATAGCCGCCGCTTTTTGTCTAAACTGACTTTCCGTCGGCTCTGGAACGCTGCCCAAGTGTTCAGCTCTTTTTACGTCACCCGTTGGACGGGTCGCGCCATTCAATGGGGTTTGCCCATCACGATTTCGGTAGAGCCGACCACTGCTTGCAACCTGCGTTGCCCCGAATGCCCGTCTGGTCTTCGTGCCTTCACGCGACCTGTGGGCAACCTCAAATCGGATTTTTTCCGCAAAACGCTAGACGAATTGCACCGCGATTTGATGTATCTCATCTTCTATTTTCAAGGCGAGCCTTACATCAATCCCGAATTTCTGGACATGGTTGCCCACGCGCACAGCAAAGGCATCTATACGATAACGTCCACCAACGGTCATTTTCTCAACGACCGCAACGCCCGTGCGACCATTGAATCGGGTCTCGACCGCCTCATCATTTCGGTGGACGGGACAACGCAAGAAGTGTATGAAAGCTATCGAAAAGAGGGTAAATTAGAAAATGTGTTGCAAGGTGCGCGCAACGTGGTGGCTTGGAAAAAGAAACTCAATTCCCGCACGCCGCACATCATTTTTCAGTTTTTGGTGGTGAAACCGAATGAGCATCAAATCCCCGAACTTTACGCTTTGGCAAAAGAAATTGGAGTGGACGAAGTGAAACTCAAAACGGCACAAGTATATGATTACGAAAACGGCAACGACTTGATTCCGACGCAATCTCAATATAGCCGCTATTCCCAACAATCTGATGGCAAATGGCGCGTCAAGAACGAATTGTTAAACCATTGTTGGAAACTGTGGCACGCTTGTGTGATTACTTGGGACGGGTTGGTGGTTCCGTGTTGTTTCGACAAAGACGCGACGTATCGGTTGGGCAACTTGAAAGAAGAAAGTTTTCGGAGTCTTTGGCAAGGCAAACTTTATCAAGATTTTCGTACGTCTTTGTTGGGCGGTCGCGACCAAATAGACATCTGCACCAACTGTACGGAAGGTTGTAAAGTTTGGGCATCAGAATAAAAGACACCCCCCAGTATTTCAACTGAAATACTGGGGGGTGTTCTTTTTCTGAAGAGAACCTCCCTCCTTCGGGGGGATTGAGGGGGGACATTATTTACGTTTTCTTTTTTGTCTATCTCCTGCGTCGTCGCTTCCGCCACCGTCCCAAGATTGGTCAAAATCTTTTACATAATCTCTTTCAAAATCGCCCGCAGGCGTTTTTTCGTATTTTTTATCGGTTCTATTCCCGAAGGGTTTTTCATTTCTGTACGAACCCTTATCGAACTTTTTTTCAGAGCCATATCCGCTGCCGCCTCCGTTTTTATTGCCGCCATAACGACTTCCGCCGCCGCCGCCATTAAAACCGCCGCCGAAACCTTGTGGTTTGTCCACTTCGTCGAGTCTCAATTTACGTCCACTGAGGGTTGCTCCTTGAAAACGTTTTTTAAGATTTTCGACTTGTCCCTGCTCGATGTCAAAGTGTAAGAACGATTTTTTGATGTCAATTCGACCAATAGAGCCGCCCGGTACGCCAAAATCTTCTGAAAAAGTTTTCAAAAAGGTTTTTTTGTCCACGCCGTCCATTTCGCCGACATTCAAGAACAATCTCACCATTCCACTTCCACGTGCGCCCGAAGTCGGTCTATCGAATCCGCCGCCATCTCTGGTAGGGGAATCGGTACGTGTTGTTCTTCGTTGATAGCCATTGAGGTCTCTCGCGTCTTTGTAATAATCCAAAAAGCGATTAAACTCCAAACTTGCAAAACGTTTGATAAGTTCTTCTTTAGAAAGGTCTTCGAGTTTTTCGTTGATTTTTGGCAAAAATGGTGCAATATCATCGTCCATGACTTTAACGTCGTGCATGGTTTGAATGATTTGCATCAATTGTGCTTCACAAACTTCTTCTGCTTGTGGAATCATTTTTTTCTCGAAAGCCGCTTTTGTCAATCGTTCGATGTCGCGAATACGCGGCTCGAATTTGGTGGTCAAAATGGTAATCGAAGTTCCTTTTTTTCCTGCGCGACCTGTACGACCGCTTCGGTGTGTGTAAACCTCGATATCATCAGGCAAACCATAATTGATAACGTGCGAAATGTTAGATACATCAATTCCTCGCGCCGCTACATCAGTAGCGATGAGGAGTTGGAGCGTTCCTTCTCTAAAACGATTCATGACGCGGTCACGCTCGTTTTGCGAAAGGTCGCCATGTAGTGCGTCGGAATTATATCCGTCGCGGTTCATTTGCTCTGCAATTTCTTTCGCGTCCATTTTGGTGCGACAGAAAATGAGTCCGTAGATGCCGGGATTGGCATCAACGATACGTTTGAGCGTCAAATATCGGTCGTCGTTACGGCAAACGTAATAGACGTGTTCGATATTTTCGTTCGTTTGATTCTTCCGACCGATGGTCAATTCTTGCGCATTGCGCATGTAACTTGACGCAATGGCGCGCACTTCTGCCGACATGGTGGCAGAAAACAACCAGACCGATTCCCGACTCTCCGAAGCAGCCGCCAAAATGGTATCGAGGTCTTCTTTAAAGCCGCGATTGAGCATTTCGTCTGCTTCATCAAGGATAACGCGCTTGATTTTCGAGAAATCAATGGCGCGACGTTCCAACAAGTCAATCAAGCGACCTGGCGTGGCAACGACGATTTGCGTTCCAGCCTTGATACTTCTAATTTGCGTTTCGATACTGGCACCACCGTAAACGGCAGTCACCTTGTATTGGTGAGCAAATTTGGTATAGTTTACTAAATCACTGGCGACTTGCACGCAGAGTTCGCGTGTTGGACAGAGAACAACGGCTTGCGGGAGGCGCATCGTAGGGTCGCTGAGTTGCAAAAGCGGTAAACCAAAAGCAGCAGTTTTGCCCGTTCCCGTTTGTGCCAGCGCGATAATATCTCCCGAATCTTGGAGTGCAGTTGGAATAACGAGCGATTGGACAGGCGTTGGTGTTTCAAACCCCAACGCTTCGATACCCTTCAAAAGAGCATCGTTGAGTTGCATATCACTAAAATTCATGTCGCAAAGATACAACTATTTTCAACACCAAAAACGTTCAGAAAAATATTTTTGATAAAAGGGACATAAATTTGACAGTTTTTGGAATAATATTTTGTAAAAAGTCGCTATTTGATGTTTTATTTGGAAAGCGTTAACAAAAAATGTACATAATAAAATATTTTTTGGTAAAAATTTTTTATAAGAAATAATGATTTCACCCCTTTCAACCGCTTGATTTTGATTGGATTGCCTCAACTTTTTCAAAAAATGCTACCCCCCAGTATCCAACCGTCAAAAGCAATAATTTTATCACAAAAACAAAGCCTCGCGCATACACACGAGGCTTTATTTTTATAAAAATTTATCTTTTAAAAAAAATTATTGACGAACAAATTTTCCGATGCCAATCACTTGTTGCGACGGTTGGCGGAGTTGTAGAATATACGTCCCACTTGCCAAATTGGAAACGTCAATCGTCGTTTTTTTATCCACAAATTTTTGTTGTTGTGCCACCAACGCACCGTTCAAATTATAGATGTGAATTTCATAATTCGCCGCATCAATGTTCAATTCTTCGATATTCAACACGCCATCGGTCGGGTTTGGGCTAATTTTCAACGAAATCTCTCCCCCCCCAGTATTTAACTCCGTGGTTGGCGTATTGATGGGCAAATATTTATAATCCGCATTCGTCACAGAATCGGCAACTGTTTTTGAAGCCGTGAGTTCCAAAATAGGTTCTTTCACCCCTGCCGCCCAAAAACGATAAGAAGTGGTGGTGTCTTGCGGCAAAAATTGTCCAGCCGAAGCGAGTGCGGTCACGTCTAACCAAATGGGCAAATTGGGCAACCGAATTTCGATTTTTGTATCCGTAATTTCCACCCGTTTTTCGCGCAACACATTGTACAATCCGCCCGGAATCCGCAATGAACCCCACGCATCAACATTGTCGGTGCGAATGGTTTGAAAGCGGGTGCGCAACGAATCTGGACGAACGGGCAACAA
>JBJOPA010000107.1:0-9246 GCA_046051005.1 Bacteroidota bacterium | reverse complement strand
TGAGAAGGCAACTCGTTTTTTTAAACGTTTTTTTACTGTTTTGGTTGGGCATTGAGGCGTGGACGCTTGGGTTGATTTGCCAATTCCCAAACAGTATGAAACGCCAACCGTGCAATTTTGACCATTTTTTCAAAATTAATTTTGTCAATCGTGTCCGAAGGGCGGTGATAATCCTCGTGCGTGCCGTTGAAAAAGAACACCGACGGAATATTTTGCACTGCAAAATTGTAGTGGTCGCTGCGGGTGTAATAACTGTTGGGGTCTTTGGGGTCGTTGTAGGTGTAGTCGAGCGTCAATTTTGAATATTTTTCATTGACGCGGGTCACCGTTTCGTCGAGGTCTGCGCTCAAACGGTCAGCCCCGATGACGTAAATATAGTTTGGATTGTCTTTGTGCGCTTCGTCCACGCGCCCCACCATGTCAATATTTACGTCAGCAATCGTATTTTGCAACGGAAAAACAGGAAATTTTACATAAAAATTGGAACCCAATAAGCCTTTTTCTTCGCCCGTCACCCAAAGACACAAGACGCTGCGTTTTGGTCCAACGCCATTTTTTTTCGCGGTTTGCAAGGCTTCCGCAATTTCCAAAACGGTTGACGTGCCGCTTCCGTTGTCGTCGGCTCCGCGATAAATATTTTCATTTTTTTTGCCCAAATGGTCGTAATGCGCCGAAACGACAACGACTTCGTGCTTCAATTGCGGGTCGCTGCCTTCGATGAACGCCAACACATTGTTGCCGACGAGTTGACTCATAAATTTTCGTTGCACAATCCGCACTTTGCAAGGCAATTTGATGCAATGTGGTTTGCCGCGTTCCCAGCGTTTGCGCCGCGTTTTGATTACTTTTTCGGTTTTGTTACCAATGATGGCGCGGGCAATTTCGGGGGCGATATAAAGATTATTGGCATAGCGACCGTCTGCCAATTCGATGTCGCCGATGGTGTTTCGCGTGAAATATTTTCCGCCTTCGCGAATGCTTTGGGCAATTTTTCCATCAACGACCAACACACATTTCACTCCTTTTTGATAGGCAGTTGCTAGTTTTTTGCGCCAATCTACCGACCAACTCGACAATTGTTGGCTGCGCGTTACCCACGAAAACGTGTCGCCGCGCATGGGTTCGCCTTGATAAATCATGATGACTTTCCCTTTTACGTCCACGCCTTTATAGTCACTGTATCGTTCGTCGTCAATGCCGTAGCCCAAAAAAATGACTTCGTCGGTTTCCAAAAGCGGCATATTGGTGTTGGTGCCTGGAAACGAATAATATTGATATTGGTGTTGATAGCGATTGTCGTTGATGCTCATCTGAATGTCGTCCCAAGATTCGTTGGTATAGACCATGCGTTGGAAATAGCTCATTTCGGCATCGCCTGCGGCATTTTTACCAATTCCGAGCATCGGAACGCCCATTTTTTCGATTTGTGAAGCCAAATAATTGGCAGCTTTGAAATTGCCGATGGTATTGGTTTCGCGCCCTTCGAGCGAGTCGCTGGTCAGGACGGTGAGGTGTTGGCGCAAATCTTCTACCTTGATGCTTTGCGACAAGGCTTCGGCGGGGTTCACAGGCGTTTGCGCGTGCGAAAAAAGCCCCCCCCCCAGTATAAACGCCATCAAAAACGGATTTTTAACCAATTTTTTCGTACAATCTAAAAACATAAATATCATTTTTTTTTTACTCAAAACACAAAACAAACTTTTTTCCGCTACGGAAAAAAAACTTGCAAAGATTGAAAAAAAAATGCTTTTCGACCGCTTTTTTTTTAAGTAGATTATTATTTGGAATAAAAAACAAATAAAGCATCAAAATTTTATGTAAAAATTATTTTTAAAATTAAATTTTAAATTTATCTGTAAATAAAAAATATTATAAAAATTTTTTTATTGTAAAACTTTGACCTACCTTTGTTCTGCATTTTAAAAAATGTGTTTATTAATTGTTTTACATTTTTAATTTTAAAAAACTGATGAAAAAAATCATTTGGATTGCATGTGTTTTGGCAACAGGTTGCCAAACCGAAGCACCGAAAAAAGAGGTTCCTGCTGCTACCTCAACACCTGTTGTCGCTGCTACAACAGGTGACACCATGACCAACAAGCCTGCTGTACCTACTACACCTGCCGCAGCAACGATTCAATGTTTTGAAGAAAAAGTAGGAAAAGACGTGACTACGGTTGCGCTTAAAATTGCTGCCGACAGCACGGTAACGGGTACTTATGACTGGGTTCCGTTCCAAAAAGACGGCGGCAGAGGCACACTCAAAGGGAAATTGGCAAAAGACAGCACCATCACGGCGGATTGGGATTACGTGATTGAAGGCAGCAACCAAGTAGAACAAGTGGTGTTGAAAGTAGAAAAAGATGCCTTGAAACAAAAACAAGGCGAATTGACTGAAACCAATCTCGGCAGCAAAAAAGTACGCATGGTGCTTAAAAACCCGGCGAAAGCTAAATTTTCAAAAACATTTAAGAAAATAGATTGTAAAAAATAAGCTATTTTCCGCTAGCAAAAAAAACAAAAGAGTCTCCAAAACAATTGTTTCGGAGGCTCTTTTTTGTTGAAAATGCTTCAAATAAGCCAAATATACTGGGGGGGGGCATTTTTTAGAGTTGTTTGAGTATTATTTTCTTTTTCCAATTGAAATAACCTTTTACGGAAAAAAAAGTATAGACGATGGACAGCAAAGCAAGTAGATAGACCCCACGTTCGCCATAAATGATGGCATAACCTGCATCAATGACGACCCAATAGACCCACGTTTCGACAATTTTTCGGGCGGTGAGCAAGGTTGCAATGACGCTGAACGTGGTCAAAAATGCGTCGCCATAACGCCACGCCGCCGAACTCCACAAGTTGCCCAACAAATTGCTTGCCAATGCACCAATCAAAATAATCAACAAATGGTCGCGCCAAGCCATCGAAGAAACTTGCAACGGCAAATCATCTTTCGGCTTTTGAACGCCGAGAAAACTGACTTTCCCCTGCCAACTCAACCAACCATAGACGGCAGAAAAACCGTAATATATTTGCAACGTCGCGTCCGATTTCAAATTGGCGTTGAGGCTGACAAAAAAAGTGGCAATGGTTCCAAAAAATCCGAAAATCCAACAACTCGAACGCTCGTGCGAGGCAAGCCAAATATAGATGCTATTGAGCAGGAAAGCCGCCCACTGCAATACGCCAAAATTGCCCACGATGTCTAAAATTTGTTGTATCATCTAAAAAAAACACTGAAAATTGATAAAATCAAAACGATTTTTGCTGTTTTTATGCGAACTTTGCGCCGCTGTTG
The DNA here is from genome assembly GCA_046051005.1 of Bacteroidota bacterium. GTDB lineage: Bacteria > Bacteroidota > Bacteroidia > Chitinophagales > Saprospiraceae > JAAFJT01. The sequence goes on along the minus strand of JBJOPA010000107.1, from coordinate 5,951 downwards.
CCATTACATGGACAACGAAAGGTCAAAAATAGTTGCATTTGCGTTCATTTAACGTATTTATGCCGCTTTTGATGTGTTAAAATTTTCTTAAAATTTTTGAAATAAAAATTTAAAACATTTTTTTAAAAAATAAGCATTTAAATTTGTATTTATAAAGTTTTGATTTCGTTTGAATTAGATATTTTTTTGATAATTTTCTTAACAAAAAATAAGAAAGATGCGAAAGTTGGCAATGGAGGAATTGGGTCGCTTGTCGGTCAAAGATTTTAAAAAAACTGAAAAAACGCCAGTCATTATCGTCTTGGAAGACGTGCGTTCTGCGCTCAACGTCGGTTCGGCGTTTCGGACTGCCGATGCGTTTGCCTTGCAACGGGTGGTTTTGACGGGCATTACCGCCACGCCGCCGCATCGCGAAATCCTGAAAACCGCGCTCGGCTCGACCGATACCGTAGAATGGGCGCATTTTGACGACATCGAAACCGCTTTGCAAACCCTAAAAACTGAAAAAGCCGCGTCACTTATCTCCTTCGGTGGGACAGAGGCGAACTCCCTCCTTTCGGGGGGGCTGGGGGGGGATTTTACTGGGGGGGTCAAAATTTTCGCCGTTGAACAAGTGGAACGAAGTATTTCGTTAGAAAATATAGAAACAAATCCGAATGAAACCTATGTCTTGATATTCGGAAACGAGGTGGACGGCGTGAGCGAAACCGCCATCAAACTTGCCGATGGCGTGATAGAAGTACCGCAATTTGGCACCAAACATTCGCTCAACGTAGCCGTCACGGTAGGCATTGTTGCGTGGGAGTTGACCAAAAAAATTCGCATGCAATAATTTTTTTTCAAAATAAATTTCAAAATAAAAATTTAAAACTCAACAAGAAAAATGGGCATTATTCAGCGTCAAAGCATCAAAAATAGTATTGTCAACTACGTTGCCGTTGCGATTGGCGCGCTGAGTACCGTTTTTATCTATCCGCTCATCGAGCAAACGCAACTGGGCATGATGCAATTTTCGGTCAATACGGCGGCGATGTTCATTCCGTTTGCGCAATTTGGATTGAGTTTGACGGCGGTTCGGTTTTTCAGTCATTTTCGTTCTGAAAAAAATGGGCATAATGGTTTTTTGTTTTTGTTGCTTGCGCCGATTTCTTTCATGATTTTTTTGATTTGTGGTTTGATTTATGCCTTTCGGATTCCGATTTCGCAATTTTTTAGCAACGACAGTCAAAAATTTTTAGAAACGTTGCCTTTTATGTTGGGGATTTTGATTTTTTCGACATTTGCAAATTTTTTAGTTTCTCATGCCGCAAATTTCAATCGAATTGTTGTGCCTTCCATGCTCAATAATTTGTTGACAAAAATTTCGCAACCCATCATCGTATTGTTGCTTTTTTCTGGCATGATTTCCTTGATGGGTGCGTTGACGGGCATGGTGTTGATGTTTTTTTTGATGTTAATGGGCTTGATTGCCTATCTTTATTGGCTGGGTGAATGGCATTGGCGACCCAATTTCAGTTTCTATAAACCCGGATTGTTGCGTGAAATGTTTACGTATTCGGCATTTAACACATTGGTCGTGGCGAGTTCGGCATTTGCGACGCAACTCGACCGCGTGTTTGTGCCTGCGGCGATAAGTTTTGGTGCCTTGGCAATTTTCAACGTCGGTTCGTTGATTGCCGAAGCGATTGACGTGCCGCGCAAGGCGTTGGCGGGTATTGCCGCGCCGTTGGTGGCGAAGTCCATCCATGAAGAAAATTTTACGCATGTGGAAGAGATTTACAGGCGTTCGGCGTTATTGCAAACGGTGGCGGGCGTGTTTTTGTTGGGCGGCGTTTGGCTGTGTGCCGACGCGCTTTTCGATTTGATGCCCAAAAATCAAGAAGCCTTTCGCGCAGGAAAATACGTGATTTTGTGGTTGGGTTTGTCGCGGGTGTTGGACATGATGACGGGCATCAATGCAGAAATTATTACGTATTCAAAATATTATAAGTTCAACATGATTTCGATGGTTTCGATGGCGGTTTTGAATATTACGTTAAGTTTTTTGTTTTTGAAAGTCTATAATTTGGGGATTTTGAGTCCAGCGTTGGCGACTTTGTCGGCGGTTTCGATGGTCAATATTTGGCGATTGATTTTTATTTATCAAAAATTTCGGATACAGCCGTTGCAAAAATCAATGTTTTTTGTCGTGCTTTTTGGTTTGGGAAGTTGGGCGTTGAGTTGGTTTTTGATGTCGCCTTTTGCGTCGTTTTCGGGTTTTGGCGGTGCCATTTTTCGGATTATACTGGGGGGGGGCATTTTTACGCTTCTTTTTGGTGTTTTGGTTTATTTTTCTAACATCGTTCCCGACATGAATGAGGCATTGCATACGTCGTTGCGAAAGATGGGATTGAAAAAATAAAAAAAGTGATTTTTACAATCCATCAATCCAAAAAAAACTTTTCATTTTCCAACAATATTTTTTAAATCATTGAGAACAAATTGACGAAAAGACCGTAAATTTGCGAGTTTTCAAAAAAGGAAACTTCAAAATGAGCGAAAAAGTAGAAAAAATTGCAGAAATTGATGCCGATGAAATCGTGGTGGACACCCGCCGCGAAATTTTTATAAAGGGCGCAAGGTCAAATAACTTACAAAATATTGATTTGCGGATTCCGCGAAACAAACTCGTGGTCGTCACGGGCGTGTCGGGAAGCGGAAAATCTTCTATCACAATGGACACGCTCTACGCCGAAGGACAACGCCGATACGTAGAAAGCCTGTCCAGCTATGCCCGTCAGTTCCTGATGCGCATGAAAAAACCCGATGTGGATTACATAAAAGGCGTTTGCCCAGCCATCGCGATTGAACAAAAAGTGACCACTGGCAACAACCGCTCCACCGTAGGCTCGATGACCGAAACCTATGATTTCATGCGCCTCTTGTTCGCTCGCATCGGCAAAACCTATTCTCCCGTCTCTGGCGAACTCGTCAAACGACATCAAGTCAGCGATGTTGTGGATTATGCCTTGCAAAATCCCGACGGCACGCGCATTTTGTTGTTCATTCCGCTTCAACAAAAATACGGTGACCGATTGTTGGAAAATGAATTAAATATTCTATTACAAAAAGGTTATACTCGTCTGGCGATTGGTGGCACGTCTGACCTTATTCAGATTGAAGACTTCCTAAAAAACCCGTCAGATACTGGGGGGGCGGCTTTTGACATCAAAAAAATGGTTTCTGAATTTAAAGATGCCAACATTCGCATTCTGATTGACCGTTTTGCCATCGCCAAAGAAGATGAAGACAACAACAAACGCATCGGCGACTCCGTCCAAACCGCTTTTTACGAAGCCGAAGGCGAATGTATCGTCGAAATTTATGGAACAACCGAAAGCAAATCTTTCAACAATCGTTTTGAGTTAGACGACATTTTATTCGTCGAACCTACGCCCCAATTGTTCAATTACAACAATTCTTTGGGCGCGTGTCCCGTGTGCGAAGGCTACGGAAAAGTGATGGGCATTGACGAAGACAAAGTCATTCCCGACAAATCTTTGAGTCTCGTTGAGGGCGCAGTTGCCGCATGGCGCGGCGAAAAAGGCAACGAATGGCTGCAAGCATTGCTCCGAAAGACGCATCAGTTCGACTTTCCAATCCATACGCCTTATGCCCAATTGACCAAAGCACAACAAAAGTTGATTTGGTCGGGCAACGCTTTTTTTCAAGGAATTGACGCTTATTTTGCAGAATTGGAGAGCCAAACCTACAAAATTCAGAACCGCGTCATGCTGGCGCGCTATCGCGGACGCACGACTTGTAAGCATTGCGAAGGCAAAAGGTTGCGCCCAGAGGCAACGTATGTCAAGATACATGGGCATGAAATCACCGAGTTATTAGACATTCCGATTGATGAAGTCAAAGTGTTTTTTGACCAACTTCAATTAGACGAACACGATACGCAAATCGGAAAAAGATTGTTACTCGAAATCAATAATCGTCTTGACTTTATGCAAAATGTGGGTTTGGGCTACCTTACCCTCAGCCGCGTCAGTGCTACGTTGTCGGGCGGCGAAACGCAGCGCATCAATTTGACCCGAACTTTGGGGTCGAACCTCACTTCTTCCATGTATTTGCTCGACGAACCGAGCGTGGGGTTGCACCCGCGTGACACCGCGAAACTCATTACCGTGTTGAAGAAATTGAGGGATTTGGGCAACACCGTCATCGTCGTCGAACATGAAGAAGAGGTGATTAAACAAGCCGATTATTTGGTGGATATTGGTCCAGAAGCAGGTGTTCACGGTGGACATTTGGTGTTCGCGGGAAAATTTGAAGAGATTTTTACGACCGCCGCCAACTCCCTGACCGCCAAATACATGAACGGTTCCATGAAAATAGAAGTGCCGACGTTGCGCCGAAAGTGGTCGAACAAGATTCTACTCAAAAATGCACGTTTGCACAACCTCAAAAACGTGTCCGTCACCATTCCCCTCAACACCTTGACGGTCGTGACGGGCGTGAGCGGCTCGGGTAAAACAACGTTGGTGAAACAAATTTTACACCCCGCTTTGCAAGCCGTTTTAGAGGGCGTAACCACCGATTTGTCGGGTGCGTTTGATGGTTTGGAAGGCGACATGAAGCTGTTGTCGGGCATTGAACTCATCAATCAATCGCCGATTGGGAAGTCTTCGCGCTCCAATCCAGTCACGTATGTCAAGGCATATGACCATATTCGAGACCTTTTTGCCAAGCAAACGCTCTCCAAAGTACGCGGTTACAAACCTGGACATTTCTCGTTTAACACGGACGGTGGACGCTGCGATGCCTGCAAAGGAGAGGGTGAACAAGTAGTAGAAATGCAGTTTTTGGCGGACGTTCATTTGTTGTGCGAGTCTTGCAACGGCAAAAGGTTCAAGAACGAAACCCTTGATGTGCAGTATAAAGGCAAGAATATTTATGACGTTTTGGAGATGAATGTCGAAGAAGCGATTGAATTTTTCAAGGACGAAAAGGATATTTTATCCAAAATAAGACCGCTTTTCAATGTCGGTTTGGGTTATGTACAGTTGGGACAATCCAGTTCTACCTTGTCGGGTGGTGAGGCGCAGCGTGTCAAATTGGCTTCGTTCCTTACCCGCGAGACGGTAAAAGACCGCATCTTGTTCATTTTTGACGAACCGACAACGGGTTTGCATTTTCACGACATCAAAAAACTATTAGATGCGTTGAATGCTTTGGTCGAAAAAGGGCATAGTGTGTTGGTGGTCGAACACAATGCCGAAGTCATCAAATCGGCAGATTGGGTGATTGACATGGGTCCCGAAGGCGGAAAAAACGGTGGAAATGTCGTCTTTCAAGGAACGCCCGAAGGGTTGGCTGCCTGCGAAAACTCCTACACGGGACACTTTTTGAAAGAAAAATTAAAGTAAGTTCTGGATAAAAAAAGGGTAAAAAAACGCCCCCCCCCAGTATATTTGCCCTTTTTTTTGTTGAAAAAGGCGTTATTTATTCATATTTTTTAAGAAGAGAGATTCCTTTACGCCACATTAGATGTTCGTAAAGGAACCTCTCTTCTATTACTAAAATAAACTAAATAAATACAAAAAAAACGTATCAAAAGACCATTTGGAATGTATTAAAACTGTTGATGTTACGGCAAAAAATCTCCTTACTTTGAGTGGCGGGCAGGCTTTAGAACGTATTGGAATGCTATTTGGAACGTATTAAAATGCCGTTTAGAACGTATTGGAAAGACATTTGGAACGTATTAAAATACTGTTTAGAACGTATTGAAAAGCCGTTTGAAACGTATTGAAATGCCGTTTAGAACGTATTTGAATGCCGTTTGGAACGTATTGAAAAGACGTTTGGAACGTATTGAAAAGACGTTTGGAACGTATTGGAAAGCCATTTGGAACGTATTGGAAAGCTGTTTGGAACGTATTGGAAAGCCGTTTGGAACGTAT
>JBJOPA010000106.1:0-13207 GCA_046051005.1 Bacteroidota bacterium | reverse complement strand
ACCAACTGAGCTTTGAAAACACGTATTTAAGAAAATATACATCGGTTTCAAGATATTATTTTAGAAAATAGAATTACCAATTCATAATGTTGAAAAGAATTGTAAGCACCTTAATTGGCATTTTTGTAGCCACGACCGCCGTTTTTGGGCAGGTTCCTGAAAATATTCGGACTATTTCGTCGCCAAATACTGGGGGGGGCGTTCCAGAGGCGTGTGTTGACCAATCGGCAGGCACCACGACGCGCACACTCGGCGTTGGAGCCAAAACGACGGACAAGCATTTTTTATGTTATAACGACAGTCTTTTGGTTCGTCACAACGGTAACGCCAACTTGACTAACGACCCCGTCGCAGGCACGCCGCCCGGCATCGGTTATGGGTTTTACAACTGTAAACCGACGGTTACGGGTCAATGGCAGGCAATCAAAGCCGACCCTTGCACCAACCACTCGCCGCAAATCATCAACGGTACGCCACGTCTCCAAACGGACAGCATGTGGGTAGCGCGTGGAGCCATCAATGGCGATGTCAACTTTGTAAACGTTGGCTTTTTGCAAAGCAGTTTCAATGCGGGTCGCCCTGTAAAATTTTATTTTGCACCTTTGACGATTGACAATTTCGCAGGCGGACAGCAAGAAGCGACGAATACCTGCGCCCATGCGTCGGTGAACGATGGCATTCCTGCCGACACGTTTGCGGTAGTTTATTTGAACAAAATAGAAGGCATCAACCAGAATTATCCGAGTATTTTGACGGGTACTTTCACGGCACGCGGCGGTTTGCCCGAATATGACGGCACGTCAAACTATACGATTACGATTCGTAAAACGACGAATCCTGCGGTGGTTGGAACCATCACAAGTGGCGCACCGACTACGCACAATGGCAATGTTACGTTCACGGTTCCCGAAACGGGGACTTATCGCATTACGATTACAGACGGAAAAAGCTGTGATGCAAGTTTTGTGATGAATTTTCCTTCCATTTTGGCGATTGCCTCTAACGAACGCGCCGCCGCAACTGGCGATACGGTTTGCGTTTCGATTACGGCTCAAAATTTTACGAATGTTTCTGCTTTTCAAAGCAATTTCACCTACAATCCTGCGGTGGTTTCTTTCGTCGAGGTAAGAGATTTGAATTTGCCTGAATTGACGGCGGCTGGTTCTTTCAACTTGTTGTCACCAGGTGTTTTGGTGTTCTCGTGGGCGCGTACCAACCCGAACAACGGCGTGACGCGCACCCCAACAGACGTACTTTTCAAACTCTGTTTTAGAGCTGTTGGTGCGGTGGGAACGAATAGCCCTATTGTTTTTTCTGACACGACGATTGCACGCGATGCGGCGAATAGTAGCGGTCAGACAATGGGCGTAGGTTTTCGCAATGGTTCGGTCGTTATCGGCGGCGTTCCGTTGACGTTGACTTTGAAAGCGGATTCGGTGCGTTGTAACGGCGACCGTACTGGGGGGTTGAGAATTATCACGGCTGGCACTTCTACGCCTGTTGTTTACAACTGGGCGCGTGTCGGCGGTGTAGAAACGGGCAATGGGAATTTCAATAATTCACCCGATTCCATTCAAATTAGTAATTTGCCTGCGGGCAATTATTCGGTGACGGCTACGTCTGCACTTGGCGAAGTCCGAACGGCTACGATTGTGATTGGACAACCCGCGTCGTTGTTCATCAATCCACCTTTTGCCGTCAATCCAAGATGTTTTGGCGATTCGACGGGTCAATTGATTCTTAGAAACGGAACTTATGGCGGCGGCACTGCACCATTTACTTTCCAATGGAAAAATACGGCAGGAACGGTTTTGAGTACCACGACGAGTGTTGCCAATTTGCCACAAGGCAGTTATCGAATTGTGATGACCGATGCGCGGGGTTGTAGAGACAGTAGCAGCGGCTCGATTGGGGTGAACCCTATTGTTTTGTCAAATATTGTTTTAACAACGGCAAGTTGTGCAGGTTTGGCAAATGGTTCCATTCAAATTGGTTCCGTTACGGGCGGGCATTCGGCAACGGGTCAATATGGTTTTGCTTGGCGCGGTGGTCCGACCACACGCGGAGCAAGCGCGTTTTACAACAATTTGAATCCAGGAAGATATTATGTTTCTGTAACTGATGATAGTGCATGTGTAAAAATTGATTCGTTTACCGTTACGGCGGCACGGACATTGAGTTTATTGGCTACGATTACAAACGTGACGTGTGCAGGTCAACGCAATGGCATCGTCAACGTGAGTGTTGGCGCAACGGGCATTCAAGCCCTTCCGTACACCTACACGTGGACGGGCGCAGGAACACCCACCAACGGCGCAACCACCACACGGGTCATCAATTTAGCAGGTGGAAATTATCCGCTTTCGGTTCGAGACAATGACGGTTGTAGGATTGATTCCACGTTCCGAGTTGCAGAATCTGATTCGATTCGTTTGGATACTATCAATGTAAGAAATGAAAGTTGTACCGTTGGAAGTGATGGAACCGCAACGGTAAGAGTAACAGGCGGAACGCCTTATTTTGGCAATCGTTACCGATATCGTTGGAGCAGAAGCGCAACCGACACATTGGCAACTATTTCTAATTTAGTAGCAGGAAATTATACAGTAACCGTAACGGATTCAGTGGGTTGTGTACGTTCTTTGAGCGTTGCCATCACATCGCCACCCTTGCCTATCGTGGATAGTGCCGTCGTCGTGAGACCAAGTTGTTGGAACTCAACAAATGGCTCGATACGCCTTTTCGCACGCCCAGCTACTGGGGGGGGGGCTATTACAGGCTATACTTGGAGCAACGGAACTACTGGCGCGTTAGACTCTAACCTCGTGGCAGGTTTATATCGTTACACCGTGACGGCAGCTGATGGTTGCTTGCGGCGTGATTCGGTACTCGTTATCGCGCCCGATACTTTGAAAGTAAATACGACACTCTCGCAAAACACCAACCCGAGTTGTCCGACTGAATCAACGGGATCCATCGTATTGGTGATGACAGGCGGCACACGTCCGTTTAATTTTGCGTGGTCAGGCGGACCGTCAAGAACGGCAAGTGTTTTTGCAAGTTTGTTAGCAGGAAATTATACGTTTACGATTACTGACGCAAATGGCTGTATGACCAATTACGCGGCAACATTGGTTGACCCGCCTAAAATAAATGTAATATTTTCAGACCTAGAAGCCGTAAGTTGCTACGGAAAATGTAATCCGGGCGACGGACGCGCCACCATTCTAGCCAATGGTGGAACCCAAACCAACGGGCAATATAACTTCCTTTGGGCTTCGGGCGAGAGTACAAATCTCACCCCCAGCAGCAGCAGAGCGGTTCGATTGTGTCAAGGTTGGCAACGGGTTCAGGTTTCGGACAACGCTTGTGGACAAACAGATTCTGTGTTTATCCCCTCACCCGATTCGTTTAGAGTCAATACACCCATCATTCGCCAGCCGACTTGTGCAGGCGATGCAGATGGTTCTGTACAGGTGAATGTACTGGGGGGGTCGGCTCCGTATCGCTATCAATGGAGTACGGGAACTTCGCTTACCAATTTTTTACCAAACGTTGTGGCAGGAGATTATCAAGTCACAACAACCGATTTCAGAGGTTGTACGTTTACGTTTAGCATCAATATTACAGAACCAGATTCCTTAAAAATAAAGATTTTAGATACTGCCACCACCAACGTAAGGTGTTTTGGAGAAACAAATGGGCGAATTACTGTCGCCAGAGAAGGAGGCAATGCGGGTCCAACACGCTACACTTGGTCGGGAAATGTTTCTCGAACCGATGTCGCTGTGCAGTTGCGGTCAGGCGTATATAGCATCACGGCAACCGATGAAAAAGGTTGTGCCGATTCTATTTCTTATGTCGTCACACAACCCGACCCTATTTTCTTCTCTATGCCGCGACCGATTCCACCGCGTTGTAATGGTTCAGAGACAGACATTATTGTGGACACCGCTTTTGGCGGATACAATCGCTTTGCTTATGTGTTTTCTGTGGATAATTTCCCACCGATTGCGCTGCGCGGACGGTTCCCAGTCTATGGCGGACGACACATCGTTTCGATTATCGAAACCAATAGTGGTTGTAAACTCGATACCATCATCAATATTGCAGAACCGCCTGCCATTCGGATTGATTTTGACAGCATTTCCAATAATCCTGGATTGACCCGAATTGTCGTCGGACTTGGCGACAGCGTGCGCCTCAATCCAAGAGTTTTCAATGACGATGGCTCGCGTGTCATCATTGATACCGTTCGTTGGAGTCCCATGCGCTATCTCTCTTTTGATGCGGCGGGAGGCATTTTGAGACCTTTCGTGCGACCGCTCGAAGACTCCGTTTATACCTTGACCGTATATGACATCAATGGTTGTATCGCCACCGAAACCGTGTTGATTGAGTTGGATAGAAATAGAAATGTCTTCATTCCAAATACATTCTCTCCAAATGGTGACGATAGAAACGACCGATTTGCCATTCAGACAGGTGCTGGTATTGCAAAAATTAATTATTTCAGAATCTATGACCGATGGGGAGAAGTCGTGTTTAACAAACAAAATATTCCACCTAACAACGACGTTTATACCTACGGTTGGGACGGAACATTTAGAGGTTCGGAAGTACAGCCCGGCGTTTTTGTTTTCCTCGCCGAAATCGTTTTTGAAGATGGAAAAATCTTACTATATCGCGGTGATGTGACTTTGTTGAGGTAAGAAAAACCACACAATAATCCATAAAAAAAACGCTAAATTGGTCATACAAAACCAATTTAGCGTTTTTTTTTATTCGCATTCCACTACTCTTTTGCCGTTGTGATGTCTATTAAAAATGATTTTAAACGAACGCCTTCAACCGATAAAAACCGATTGGTAACCAAAGATTGATAACGCTGATTGGGTTTTAACGCTACTTCAAAAGTAAATGAAGTGCCATCTTCTGAAAAACCAATCACTTTTTGTACCCGCAACACGTTGTTTTCGCCCAAAGGTCCAAAGTCAAAACCTCTCGTATTTTTTCGCATGGGCTTTGAAAAATAAAGCGTAATTTGAGTTAAATTTGGATTGACTTGTTTACTTCCATTCTTAAATTCTTTGATATGCGTTACAATCGGACGAGATTTGTCATATTTTTTATACATTTTTTTCAATGGACTCGAAAAAAAATGCGTGTTATCTACAAATCTTTCAACTTGCTTTTCATTTTCAAAGTCCAATTCAATCATTTCTTTGATGGCTTTGTTCTTGTCTTTTGATTGGTTGTAATGCCGTTCACAAATTTCATAACCAATATAATAACCCAAATCTCTTATTTTCAATTCGTTAGAATTTTCGCCCCAAAGCCAATCATTGATGTCTCCCATGCGAAAAATATCCGCTTCAAATTTTGCTTTTACTTGCTTTTCATTGGCTTTTCCAAAATTAATGGCGGGCGTTGTCGAGGCTTTTCCTGTCGCTTTGCACGAAACAAATTCAGCAATACCTTCATATAAACAATAAGACAATAGATTATCTACAAATCTATGTTGTTGCGTATGTATAAACTCGTGTGCGACCAACAACGGAACACTTTCAATCGGATTCCCTTGAAAATAACCTTTCAAATGCGCAAATGCTTGCGGCAATTCGGATACATCAACGCCATTGTCTCCCATCGACAATTCGCTGCCCATCAAGACCGTATTTTTATAGGCGGTGCCTGGCGTTCTGAAAACACCGATGGTAAAATAGATGGGCGAAGGTTTCAACGCAGGATACATTTTTTGCAATTGTGCCAAATCATTTTCAATTCCTGCCACTTTTTCTTTCGTTTTTAGCGTATTTGCCCGAATAGATGCCCAAAATTTGGGATAATCCCTAATGGCTGCCAAATATTGTTGCGGCGTGTAATTCCTGACGCGCATGATGTTGTCAAGTCCTTCTGAACCTTTGTTCAAATATAATTGATTCAAATATTTATACTGTTCGACCGTATCCGTTGTGCTGATAATTTGGTCGTAGGCGAGCCAAAAATTGTCAATATCCGTTGTTACAATTTGAGCGCGGACGTTCTGACCATACAAGTTTGCCCAAAACAAACAACTTAAAATTAGTGCGATTGATTTTTTCATAATAGAATTTTTTTTAAAGTTAAAAAATAAATAAGCAGGTAAATTTACAATAAATTTGAATAATTATTTGATTTTAGGGTAAAAAAATGCCCCCCCCCAGTATAAATAGCCTTTTTTTATTATTTTTATATTGAAAAGAAATTTTTGAATGAGTAATGTTAAAAATGGAATGGAAACGATTAAAAAGACATCAACGCGAGACGTGGAAAACGGATTTTTAGGAAAACAAAAATATTTTTAAAACAAAAATCCTATTTTTTTCAAGCAATTTTTAAGTTTTTTTCTACATTCGTGCAACCTTTCTCCGTTTTTGATTTCCTTTTATTCATCGTTTAGCTAAAAACAAAATCAATATTTCGTAAATTATGTCAGTAGAAAATCAAGTAAATGTGTATCAGCACGCCGACATTGTGACGGGCTGTCAACGCAATGAACGTCGGGCGCAAGCGGAGCTGTATCGGCTCTATGGGCGGGCGATGTACAATATTTGCTTGCGGATGGTCGGCTCGGCTGAAACAGCAGAAGATGTGCTACAAAATTCGTTTATTGATATATTTACAAAAATTGATTCGTTTCGATTTGAGGCAACCATCGGCGCGTGGATAAAGCGGATTGTGATTAACAATTGTATCAATCACCTGAAAAAAAAGCGACTCGAATTTGCAGAATTGAACGAAACATATGGAAAACATATTGCAGACGATGGCGCGACGGAAACCGTTCATTTCAACATTGAAAAAGTGAACACCGCCATTCACAAACTGCCCGAAGGCTATCGCGTTGTCTTTTCGTTGTACGCGCTCGAAGGCTATGACCACGATGAAATTGGGCAAATTTTGGGCATCACGGAGGCAACTTCCAAGTCGCAATATTCGAGGGCAAAAGCAAAATTGAGAGACATGTTGGGGTCGCCACAACAACTGATGTAAGTCAGAAAATGTAAGAAATTGGTAAAAAAAATTAGAAAACAATAATAAAATCGTTGGTAAAACGATATTTTTGTGCAACATTTATAATTTTTGCCGTCAAAACCCTTGATATACTGGGGGGTGGCATTTGGAAAAGAAAATAAAAAAAATTAAACAAATTCATGGATAAGTTTGAGTCTTTTTTGAAAGAAAATAGCGAGGCGTTCAACCTCAATTCGCCCAATCCGATGGTTTGGGCAGCCATCGAACAACAGTTGGACGAACGAGACCAAAACAACAAAAAAAAAATAGCGAATAATGCCACGACATTAACCGCGCAGCCCTCGCGTATGCGGGCGTGGGTGGTGCGCACGGCGGCGGCGGCGGCTATTTTGGTGTTAGGAATTGGGTTGGGCAAAACACTTTTGAAAGATAAATTGCCCGTTTTGTCGTCTAATTCCGATACAACTGTTGTCAAATCGCTTGACGAAGCCGAAGATTTTTATGGAAAAAAGGTGCAGTACAAAATCAATCAATTGGCTTCTTTCAATCCCGACCCATCGGTGATGGAAGATTTGAAACAAATTGACGAAGTGCAAACCGAATTGAGACGCGAACTCGAAAGCGCGCCCGAATCGAGCCGAGAAGAAATCATCCAGACGATGATAAAAAATTATAAGATTAAATTAGATATTTTGGAAAGAGTGTTGCAACACGTACAAGAATATAAAAATGAAAACGGCGAAAATCCAACCGCCAAACCGCGTCGTCACGACACCATTATTTAATACATTTCATTAAAAAAAAACGTGGTGCATTACGTTTCTACTACCGCGTTTTAGCCATTTTTTTCGTTTAAATACTGGGGGGTAGCATTTTTGAACGCTACGATGCCTATTTTTTAAAAAAAAATTAGAAAGTAAAATTAAAAAAAAATTGAATTTACAAAATAAAGTAACAACTATGCGTAACTTGCTGAAAACCAGTTTTTTAGGACTCCTTTTGAGTTCGTCGTCGCTCGCGTATGCAGACACGCGAATCGGCGGTGTTGGCGATAGTTGCAAACAAAATTGTTGCAATCAACCTAAATTCCGCTGTTCAAACCCCTGTCAACCGCAACCTGAAACGAAAGAGTTTTATAAAAATTTTAATAAAAAATTCCAAAACGTTCAAAATAAAACCGTTTATGTAAGCAATAAACACGGCAAAGTGGAAGTGAAAACGGGTGCGACAAATGAGGTTTTGGTCAACGTTCACATCACCGCCCGCTGCCAAAATGAGCAACGCGCCAACGAGATTTTTTCGCGCATTGATATCGCATTTTCAGAAGACGGCAATCAGATGAAATCCGAAACAAATATCAACGCAGCCAAAGGTTGGGGCAAAGAAAATGGTGACTTTTCTATTGATTATGAGGTGATTATGCCTCAAAAAAATAGCTTAACTGTTGTAAATTCTTACGGTCATACGGTCATTCCAATTTTGACGGGAAAGGTTCGGATTGAACAAAAATACGGCGATTTTTGGATTGCCGACGCGCCCAATATTCAATTGGCGTTAGCATACGGAAAAGGCGCAATTCACACCTGCGGACAACTCAACGGAACCGTTGGTTATGCCAGTTTGGACGTGAGCGTGGTGAATGCAGCCAACCTAAAATCGAAATATTCGCACTTGCATTTCAACAAAACGGGCAGTTTTGACCTCACCACCGCCTACGACGACGTGAAAATCGTAAGTGTTCAAAACATCAAAACCGATAGCCGATACAGCGATTTTATGATGAACAGCGTCGGCGCGGTGACGCTGACAGGCGAATATACGGACGTAAAAATTCTAAAATTAGACGGAAATGGAACGTTTTCGACCAATTACGGCGGCGTAAATATTTCAGAATTGGGCAATAATTTTGGCGTATTGGACGTGAAAGGAACGTACACCGACTACCAATTGCACATGGCTCCGAACACGAGTTTTCAGATTGACGCGCAAGGGCATTACGCCGATTTTAGTCGCCCAACCGCCTTACGAACCAGCGTCGAAAAATCAAAAGGAAGCACGCAAGAATTTCACGGAACCGTCGGAAATCCAAATACGAAAAACATCATGCGTATCCGATTGACTTACGGCGATTTAATTATAAAATAAAGAAAGAATATTATATTTTAATACTGACTTTTGGGTTTGAGAAAGCCGATGACAGGTAACATGGCGCGGCTTTCTTCATTTTTACATTAAAAAACTAAAAAAAATGCCACCCCCCAGTATAAAAGCCCTTCGCACGCATGTACGAAGGGCTTTTTGAGGCTTTATGAAATTAAGAAAAAATTATCCGCCAAAACGATAACCAACCGTCAAACCGACATATAGATTTCTGCCCATATAAATGTCCGCTTCGCCATTTGGCGTTGGGTTTGGAGATGGTAAAATGTCAATAAAACGCAACTGTTTTTCAATCTTTCTGATGCCAATTTGTGCGTTCAACATGACTTCAAAACCCGATTTTCCCGAATAACCCGCGCCAAAAGCAACACCGCCATCAACACGTCTGATTCGTTGAAACGCACTATTGTCGTTGGACAACAACGGTGCTTCATACGAAACTACTTTTCCTGCCAACCATTTTTCCGTTCCACCCAGCGCGTAGGCTCCATAAATGCCCGCATCGAGGCGAAAACCGTGTTCGCGATAAGAAAAACAAAGCGGAATTTGCAGATAATCAATCGTCCAAGTTTGTGCATCGGGTTGCGCAGCAAACGTTTGAAGCGTGGTATCTATCTCCAGTTTTTCGCGAAATCCTTTTTGAAAATAACCAATTCCAGTCGAAATCGCATAGACATCTTGCACCGGAAAATCAATGAAAAGAGAAACTTCCTTTGACAATTTTTGAGGTTTTGAATCAATTTTTCCATAGAAAACATCGCTCAAACCGCCACCCAATCGAAAACCTCCCGCAATTTTACGTCTATTTTGCGCACCTAAATTTGAAAAAACAAGCGCAATCAACGCAAATTTCAGAATATATTTTTTCATATTAAAATATTATTTAGAAATTATGAATAAAAAAATATCGCATCTTTTAGAAAACGCTTTGAAAGGCTTTTTCGCTGCTTCTTCACATTTTTTTTTATCCCAAATCGCCCAACATGTCTGCCAATGGGTCGCTAAATTGCTGCCCAGTTGTCATAATATCTTTTCCAATAATTTGATATTCGCTCAACGCATGCAACACCAATTCCATGAAAACGAGTCTTTCTTTTTCTTCGACCGCGCTTTTTTCTACCAATGTCAACAAACCTGCCACTTTATGCAACGATTTTTTATAATTTGCATCGCTTGCATCGTTCAATATTTCGATGCTATTTCCACCTGCAAACCAAGCGCGAATGGTGCCAAATGGGTCGCGGTCGGCTGGGATTTGCGCGCCTTTTCGCTTGGAAACCAACGTGTCTGGATTCGGGAAATATTCTAAAAATAGCTTTTTGACCGCCCCCCCCAGTAATTTGATGGCTACGGTGTAAGGTCCTTCTTGTTCGCCTTCATATACGTATTCGACTTTGCCCGTCATGGCGGGAATGATGCCCCAAAAGTCCGAAACGCGCGCCGTAGTCAGTTTTTCGCCCGACAACAACATGCGTCTTTCGGCAGCAGAATACAAATTTTCCATCGCCGAAATGCTCATACGCGCCGAAACGCCCGATTTTTGGTCAATCAATTCGCTTTCACGGGCTTCAAAAACCACCAATTCCAACAATCTTCGCAACGCAAGCGGAATTTTGACCGCTTTTTGTTGCGCGGTATCAGGTTTGGCTTCTTGCGCCGTTATTTTTATCGCCGTTTCCAATTCGAGTGGATAATGCGTCAAAATTTGGCTTTGAATACGGTCTTTCAACGGCGTAATGATGGAGCCGCGATTGGTATAATCTTCTGGATTTGCCGTAAAAACAAACGCAATTTCAAGCGGCAAACGCAACTTGAAACCCCGAATTTGAATGTCGCCTTCTTGTAAAATATTGAACAACGACACTTGGATACGCGCTTGCAAATCGGGCAATTCGTTCAACACAAACAAACAACGATGCGCACGCGGCACGAGTCCAAAATGAATGACGCGCTCGTCAGAATACGGCAATTTGAGCGACGCGGCGAGAATCGGGTCCACGTCACCAATCAAATCGGCGACGGAAACGTCTGGCGTTGCCAATTTTTCGACATATCTATCGCGGCGATGTAGCCATGCAATGGGTGTTTGGTCGCCCATCGTTTCAACCAAATTTCGAGCAAAAATGCTGATGGGTTGCAACGGGTCGTCGTTGATTTCGCTGCCTGCCACGACGGGAATCCACTCGTCGAGCAACTGAATCATCGTGCGAGCGATGCGCGTTTTCGCCTGCCCACGCAAGCCCAACAACAAGATGGAATGACGCGACAAAACGGCACGCTCCAAATCAGGCACTACGGTTTCTTCAAAACCCATCACATTGTCGAAAACTGTTTTTCCTTTTTGTAATTTTAGGATTAAGTTTTGACGCATTTCGTCTCGAATATTTTTTGATGTGTAGCCGCTTGCTTTCAACGCGCCCAATGTTTTTATTTCTAAATGTTGCATACAAGCATTTTTTTTAAAAGGATAAAATCTTTAACGAATAGTCGAATAAGACAACAAAGGACGGAAAAAGTTTTGAATTTCTATCCAAAATCCCTCGAAAATGTAATTTTAAAAAAATAAAAGAAGAAAAAATCTAAAAAGATGCCCCCCCCCAGTATTTCAGCCATTTTTACTCAAAAATTACTGACATTAAATAAAAAAAATTATATCATTATCGAAATATGCGAAAAATCAACGTTTTAGGCGACTTACCTTTGCATTGTGAGACATTTAGAAAGTTTTTATACCCTAAAAATGGTATTTTTGATATTTATTCATATTTTTTTAAATTTATTATCAAAATAATTTGCATTTATGAAAAATAAAAAGATATATTTGCATTATAATTTAAATCAGCTACTTTTTGATTTGTCATCTTCAATATTATTGGTTAAATAACAAGTGTTACAATTTTAAAAACGTATAACAAAATGAACCGTAGTTATAAGTATCGCAAAAAGCGATAACAATAGAAATAAAATAATTTGACTTTATTTGGACTTCGTATGTGCGTGGGCGAAGCCCCCCTCAATCCCCCCAAAAGGGGGAGGCTGTTGTCATGCGGGCTTAAATTCATGGTCTTTTGTCCCCCTTTGGGGGTCGGGGGCTTTATTTCTTCACCAAACCCATAATTTTTCTATGAAAAAATATGCCTATTTCAACCCATTGTATCGTCGAAGGCGACGGTTTTTGAAAACAACATCTCCCACTCCAAAAACCTCCCTCCTTCGGGGGGATTGAGGGGGGACAAACCACATTTTTTAACAAAATTTTTAATAAAATGAAAAATTTAAAATTCAATGGGCTGCTGCTGCTCTTGTCGTTTGGCGTAGCTGCCTGCAACAAAAGCTGCGACGACACGCCCAACCCCGCCAACCACGTCAACCAGTTCACGTGCAAGGTAAACGGCACATTCTGGGAAGCAGTGCCGAAAGAAAGGTCTATACTTGGCAATAACTTGAGTGCAGACCGATATCCCACAGATATGGGATATGTAAAAATTTTTGCTTATAGCGAAAGTAAAGACGAAACGATAGGCATCAGTTTTTCCATTTTAGATACCATGCTGACGAGTACGATTGTCAATCAAAACCCTTATCAACCTAAAAACGGTGGTATTTATTGGATAGATACTGTTAAGTCTCGTCAAGTAATCGTTGAAAACCATGACAAAGCCAGTCGGATAGTAAAAGGCAAATTTGCTTTCACAGTCTATAAAAAAGATTGTACCAACAATTGTGTAGATACTTTCAATATCACCGACGGGGCTTTTAATATGCGCTATCAATAATTTTTAAAACAATTCAAATAATTTATTTTTTATGAAAAAAGTATTTATAACTACTATTTTTTGCTTGTTGTTGTGCAGTTGCATACGTGCGCAAGTGAGCGAAACCACAGAAGGAGGGAATTTTCAGGCACACGTGAACAGTTTGTTCCAAAATAGCGAAAAAACCTATTTTTTTTAGTGCGTAATTTTGCAAAACGGCTTTTCGGAAGCCCCCCCCAGTATCGGAAGAAAAAATGCCCCTTTTTCGGGCTTAA
>JBJOPA010000105.1:0-6284 GCA_046051005.1 Bacteroidota bacterium | reverse complement strand
TATTTTGGCAAGGTTTTTTGGAGTAAACAGAAAACAAAAGTAAACACAACAATTGAAACCGACCAAAACGAGTTAACGATTTGTTAAGCATTTTAAAAATAAAGTATTTGATTTTTTATTTATCAGAATAATCTTTATTTTTGTAACGTTTTTTGAGAAAAAACGTCCTTCCTCTCCTTTTTTTTTTCTAATTAATGTTTGAAAACAATTGGCTATTTTAAATAGAACCATTTTTAATTTTTTTCTAAAATAATAAAAGTATTATCGTATGAATTTAAAAAGAACACTCTTGGCGTTGTCTTTTTTGACCGCCACTACCCTATCGGCGCAGCAAGCGTCGGTGCGTTTTGGTATGCACGCCGCCACGCCTCGTGCGTGTGCTTCGATGGAGGTTTTGGAACGCCAAGTGGCAGCCGACCCCGCGCTCGCGCAACGCATGGAAGAAGTGGAACGCCACACCCAACAGTTTATCGCCAACGGTGGACATTTGCAAACGCGGGCAATCATCACGATTCCCGTCGTGTTTCACATCGTTTCGAGAAACGCCACTGAAAATATTTCAGATGCCCAAATCCAAGCGCAAATTGACGTATTAAACAAAGATTTCCGCAAAGCCAATCCAGATGCGAGTTCAATTCCTGCTGCATTTGCAGGTTTGGCGGCAGATTGTGAAATTCAGTTTTGCCTCGCCAAGCGCACGCCAACAGGCGCGGCAACGACGGGCATCAACCGCATCAGTTCTACGCGCACCACCGATTGGGGTACGAACGATGCCGTAAAAACAACCGTTCCAGCTTGGGACGCAAACAAATACTTAAACATTTGGGTGTGCGGCATCGGCGGTGGCATTTTGGGTTATGCTCAATTTCCAGGCGGTGCAGCCGCAACTGACGGTGTCGTGTTGGATTATCGCTACACAGGTGTGGGCGGTACGGCAACCACGCCTTATCATTTGGGCAGAACGGCAACGCACGAAGTAGGTCACTGGCTCAACTTGCGCCACATTTGGGGCGATGCGAATTGCGGCAGCGATTTGGTGAACGATACGCCGACTCAACAAACGTCGAACGGCGGTTGCCCGACGTTCCCGCGTGTAACATGCAACAATGGTCCAAACGGCGATATGTTCATGAATTATATGGATTACACGTATGATGCCTGTATGTACATGTTTTCGGCAGGTCAAAAAGCACGTATGTTGGCATTGTTCGGCACAGGTGGTTCGCGTTCAAAATTGTTGACTTCTGACGGTTGTACACCGCCTTCAACAACGACTTGTGGTTTGGCAACTAACTTGGCAGCCAGCAGCATCACGTCAACAACGGCGACCATTTCATGGACACCGCCAACGGGCGTAACGGCTTCTGCTTTGGAATATCGCATCGTGGGTGCAGCAAATTATACGATTTTGACAGGCATCACGTCTCCGCGTGCTTTGACGGGTTTGACGGCAAATTCGACGTATGAATATCGCATCGTCAGTTCTTGCGGTACTTCGGGAACCTCGACGACCACCAACCTCACTTTTGCAACGCCAGCAGTCGTTGTCGCTTGCACAGACGCAAACGAACCAAACGAAAGCACCACCGCAGCAAAAATCATTACACTCGGTGCGGCAACCAAAGGTTTGATTGCAAAAAATACAGACAGAGACTGGTTTAAATTTACGACTACGGCAACCGCGAGAAATATTCGCGTAGCATTGACGAATTTGCCCGCCGATTATGACGTAAAACTTTACAACTCCGCAGGTACGCAGTTGGCAGTTTCGGCAGCAGGCGGAACGACGGCAGAAAGTATCAAATATAATACGACGCTGGTGGGAACTTATTATGTACAAGTTTATCCATATTCAACCGCATTTAACGCTACTTCTTGCTATACGTTGACCGTTTCGACGACTGCAAGCACCGCAAGAATGAGCAACGAAGGCAATGAAGAAGGATTGGTCATTGCGCCAAATCCAGCCAATACGGAACTTTTCATCACCTTGAACAATTTCTCGAAAGGTGGTTTGATTACCGTTTCCATGCTCAATTTGGCGGGTCAAGAAGTCTTGAATCGCTCGTTTACTTCTGAAAAAGATGAAAATTCTGTTTCAAAAGATATCGTTAGCTACAATGTTTCTGACATTCCAAGCGGCATGTACATCTTGCGCGTTTCGGACGAAGAAGGCGTTGTGGAAGTCAAAAAGGTAATGATCATGCGTTAAAACCATAGATTAGATTTACGAAAAATGAAGCCGAACCTGTCTCGCATACGCGGGGCAGGTTCTTTTTTTTATATTTTCTTTTATAATTTTTTTGAAATATTTTGATTTTTTTTTGAAAGGGTTGTAACCTTTTTTTGAAATCAAGACTCTTATTATCAAAGAGTTTTAAAAAAAATATTTATTGAATTTTAAAAAATTAAAAAAACGTTATGGATATTGTGAAAATTATTGGCGTGATGATTCCAATTGTGACCGTTGTAGGCGGCATTGTAATGATTATTTTTTTACGTCGCTACCAACACATGGAGCGCATCAACATGATTGAACGCGGCATGACACCCAACGATTTTAAAGACGAACGCCGCGCCAGCGACCCCGACCGAACCATCAGAAATGGATTGTTGGCAGTCGGCGCAGGTTTGGGTTTGTTTGTCGGTCAATTGACCAAAAGCTCGATGGGACTGCGTTCTGACGACGGCGATGCCATGATTTTTGGTTTAATGTTGTTGTTTGGCGGCATCGGTTTGGTGGCAGCTTATTTCATTACCGAGAAAAAAGGGAAAAACAAGGGCGAATAATAAAAAAATCAGCAAATGCCCAAAAAAAGGCTACCCCCCAGTATAAAACCCCAAAAACGGCGTTTTATACTGGGGGGTAGCCTTTTTTACAAATCTCGCGCCCGCAAGAGAAAAAAATAAGAAAAACAAACCATTGCCGCTATATTTTCGATTATCTTTGCAACGCTTTTTAGAAAAAATAAAATCAAATTATTGAAATATGAAAAAAATATTGGTTGCCAACAGAGGCGAAATCGCTTTGCGAATCATGAAAACGGCGCGTAAAATGGGCATCAAAACGGTTGCCGTCTATTCGGAGGCGGACAGATTCGCGCCGCATGTCCGTTTTGCAGACCAAGCCGTTTTGTTGGGCGCGCCGCCCTCGAATCAATCTTATTTGTTGGGTGATAAAATTTTGGCATTCGCCAAACAATTGGGCGTAGATGGCATCCATCCGGGTTACGGTTTTTTATCCGAAAATGCACATTTTGCGCGAGCAGTCGAAGCGGCGGGCATCACTTTTATTGGTCCATCAGCCTATTCGATGGAAATTATGGGCAGCAAACTCGGCGCAAAAGATGCCGTCAAAAAATATGGAATCCCGATGGTTCCGGGCAGCGACGGAGCCATCACCGACGTGTTGGAAGCGCGTAAATTGGCAGCAGAAATCGGCTATCCAGTCTTGATAAAAGCATCGGCGGGTGGCGGTGGAAAAGGCATGAGAGTAGTCGAAAATGACCAAGAATTTGAAGAACAAATGCAACGCGCCGTGTCAGAAGCAGTTGCCGCATTTGGCGACGGAGCCGTTTTTGTTGAAAAATACGTTGGCGCACCGCGACACATCGAAATACAAGTATTGGCAGATAATTTTGGAAATACGGTTCACCTTTTTGAGCGCGAATGCTCGATTCAACGCCGTCATCAAAAACTCGTCGAGGAAGCTCCTTCCAGCGTTTTGACTCCCGAAATTCGCAAAAAAATGGGCGAAGATGCCGTAAAAGTTGCCAAAGCCTGCAATTATAGCGGCGCAGGAACCGTCGAATTTTTGTTAGATGAAAATTTAAATTATTATTTCCTCGAAATGAACACCCGCCTCCAAGTCGAACATCCCGTGACGGAATGGATTACAGGTTTGGATTTGGTGGAACAACAAATTCGCGTTGCCAACGGCGAAAAACTCGCTTTTCAACAACAAGATTTGACCATCAAAGGTCACGCCATCGAGTTGCGCGTCTGCGCAGAAGACCCGAGAGAAAATTTTTTACCGTCTGTCGGAACTTTAACAAAATATAAATTGCCTTTCGGCGAAAATATTCGCGTAGATGGTGGATATGAAGAAGGCATGGAAGTTCCGATTTTTTATGACCCCATGCTTTCAAAATTGATTGCTTATGGCGAAAATCGGGCGCAAGCGATTCAGCGACTCATCGAAGCCATTGACCAATATCACGTCGAAGGCGTGGCGACAACGCTGCCTTTCGGAAAATTCGTGTTGCAACATCATGCCTTTGTCAATGGAAATTTTGATACCAATTTCATCAAAAATTATTACACGCCCGAACAATTGATGGCAAACGATGAAGCCGAAATTGCCGCCATATTAGCCGTTAATTTATATTTGGAAAATAAAAAGCAACTCGTCGCGCCCACGCACGCGCCTACGCAACGAAAAATTAAAATTTAGTCTAATTCCCTCTTTTTAGGCGTTTTATGCCGTTTTATACTGGGGGGGTGCATTTTTTTGAAAAAAAAACCTCCATGATTTGAAGCATGGAGGTTTTGAGTAATTCAGATGTTAAAAACTCGCAATTTTTAATTATTTTTGATGCCAAGACAGGGGAAACGTTATTTTAATAAGGTTTGGCTTGCAACAATGTTTTGAACAAAAATAATAAAAACCGCATTAGCGTTTGTTAAGCATGACAAAAAAACACAAGTTCATGGAAAAATTCGCTTGCTATTTTTGGTCAAAAATCTTATTGAACATCTTCTAAAAATGTAATTTATTCTAATAGTTTGTTTTTCGCTCCTCAAACATTTCAATTGAAAACCGTTTGACAGAACAAAGGTACGTTAATTGTTAACAAATTGCAAATACCCTAAATATGGTATTTTTAAATATTTGCTTAAAAACGCTATAAATTTTACCTAAAAAGGTTACAAATCGCATAAAAACAAAAAAAATGTGTTTAACAAAAACAAAAAAATTGGTTTAAATGACGACGATTCAAAAAAAAGTACCTACTTTCGTCTCATCATTACATTTTTAAGCCCACTTTCAGCATAAACAAAAAGCTAATTTTTTCGTTTTCCTTTTCAATTTTTATTCTTATTTTTTGATTATCAATCGTTTAAATTTAGAAAAAAAAAAGAATATGACTGCGCACTCGTCTGTCCAATCGGTTCAATAAAAATTCAGTATAAAAAATAAAATTCGTTTTGTAATAAATTATTTTTGGAACACTTCTTTTAGAAAAAAAATAATCGTTTTGATGAAAAAAATCATGCAAAATTTCAGCAAAAAACTGTTTTTGGCAGTCGTTGTTGCCTTGTTTTCGTTGCACGCTACGGCGCAAGACATTTACTTGGACGGCAGCAAACTCGACAAACTCGAATACAAATTTGTAACGGGCAACGGCGAAAAACCATTTACCACCTATCGCCTCAACATCAACGAATCTGAAAAGATTTTGTTTGAAACGGGTTTGGAAAGCACTTTTTTCAAGAAAAAAATACAAGTTTCCAATCCAAATTCGCAATCGCCGAGCCTCGTGAGTGCCATCAATTCGGGTCGTCAATTCGTTTATATTGCCAAAAAAGTAGCCGATGGCTATCAAGTTTCGTTGGTCGGTTCTGCCGTCTATTCCAAACTTTCAGGCGATATTCTCGAAGGTGAGGGCAGCGATTACGATTTTAAAGTGGATTTGAACAACACGACGGGCAATAATGTAGCATCTCGCGAAAGCCGTTCCGCCGTTTATTACGTCGGCGACGACTTGGAATGTGGCAAACACACCTACCAAATCTATCGTGCGCCGTTGGAAACTTGCCGCCCATCGTCTAATTTGGTGTTTATTCCAGAAGTTGGTCTCGTGCGCGAAGCAATTTCCGAAGAATCGGCGTTGACGACGATGGAATTGTCGAACATTAATGGCAAATCGGTTTGCGATTTTTTTGCAAGACCCGCCCCCCCAGTACAAGAGGAAATTGTGGCGGTTGAAACGCCCGTTGCCACGCCTTACTCGGCAGAAGTGGTGCCAGAACCCGTCGCCGACGTAATCGAAGTGAAAGGCAAACCTGCTCCACGCGCCGATTTTTGTAACGAAATCGCAGGCGAAAATGAGCATTTGATTCAAAAAGGGGACAATTTGTATGCGATTGCACGACGTTATGGCATTTCGGTGACGCAATTGCGCCGTTGGAACAAGTTGCCTTCGGACACCATTTATCCGTGCCGCCGACTCGTGGTCGTGGCTCCAAAAGAAGAAATTTTAGCCGCAAAAGGTAAGGAAGTA
>JBJOPA010000104.1:0-8742 GCA_046051005.1 Bacteroidota bacterium | reverse complement strand
AGCCATTATAGTCAAAACAATTGCCGAAATGATTCCTGTTGCGCCCAAATAATAAGGAACAAAACTAACGGGAACCAATACCAAAGCATATATCATGGCTTGCAATCCAACTTGCGCGTTTCGTTCATTTTTGGAATTAGGCAACAATTTGAAACCCGCAAAGGTATAATCTTCATGCCCCAACCAAGCAATTGCCCAAAAATGGGGAAATTGCCAAAGAAATTGTATGCCAAACAATGCCAATCCCAACCATGTCAATTCTCCGTTTTGTGCCGCCGTACAACCAATCAAAACAGGCAAAGCACCTGGAATTGCACCAATGGTAACCGAAATATTCGATACCCTTTTGGCTGGCGTATAAACAAAGGCGTACAAAATCAGAGACACCATTCCTAGAAATGCGGTCAATGGATTGAAAAAACAAAGCAATGTCACGCCAATCAAGCTCGAAATGCCCGCTACCAATACTGCTTCCGAATTGTTCATTCGACCAGAAGGAATGGGACGATTTTCGGTGCGCTTCATCATTTTATCAAAATCTTTTTCCAAGACTTGATTCAATGCGCTTGCCGCGCCTGTGACGAAAAAACCGCCGAGTGTCAAGATTAATAAACCAACCCAATTCACAGCGTCTGCCGCAACGACATAAGCCATAACAGCTGAAAAAACAACAGTCAAGGAGAGTTTGAATTTCATCAAAACGCCATAATCTGTTATTTTTTGTCGAGTCGCAGTCGTCCAACTCAATTGACTTTCGTTTGAAAAAGACACGTTTTTTTATATTTTTATGATGAATATACTGGGGGGTAGTCAAAATTTAGCTTCAAAAAATTTTAGCTATTTTTTTATACCCCCCAGTACATTTACATTTTTTTTCTAAAATTATTCTTTTTATCTTTTTTTACTATTAACAAAACTATTAATAATATTAAAAACAAAAATGAATTGAATACAAACAAAAACGATTATCACTTTTCTGGAAATTTCATCCGCTTCTTTGAAAGCGTCGAAACCAGAAAAACTATAATAACGTCTCGGCGGTTCAAGTATCCTTAATTGAAATAACAATAATAGATAAATTGAAGTAGCCGCAATATGAATGTACGTTAAAATTGGATTAGATTTTTTACCAAAAACTCCCGTTACAATACTAGTAACTGCTCCGAAAGCTGCCCAACCCAATGATAGTATCCAAAAAATAAATTTATAACTAATTACATAATAAGTATCGTGCCTTGAAATATCCAACGAGTAATCGTCAAAAAAAAATCCAGTAACAAATAATATTATGCTAACGAGCCAATAAATATTTTTGAAGACAACATTCATACGTTACTAATGGTCAGAAGAAACTTCTCCTGCTCTCAATGGTTCAATTTGTGGTGTATATTCAACGCCATCTTTTGCGTAATCGTAAGCCCAACGCTCTACGACTGGCAAATTGCCTACCCAGTTTCCGTGACCAGGTTCGATAGGTGTTGTCCATTCCAATGTTGTTGCGCCCCAAGGATTTTTTTCTGTTACTTTCTTACCTTTCCAAATTGAATAGAAGAAATTGACAACAAACAAAATCTGTAACGCAAATACAACAATTGCAGCAACGGTAATGAAACGATTGGTAGCATCGAAATCACTGAACGCTTGGAAAGCGTCGAATGAATAATAACGACGTGGTACACCCGCGATACCCATGTAGTGCATAGGCCAGAAGATAGCATACGCGCCAATCATGGTTCCCCAAAAGTGAACTTTACCCAATGTTTCGTTCATAAACGTGCCATACATTTTCGGATACCAGTGATATACACCAGCATACATTCCAAAAAATGCTGCAATACCCATCACAATGTGGAAGTGCGCAACTACGAAATAAGTATCGTGCATCGGAATGTCAATCGCCGAGTTACCCAAAAAGATACCCGTCAAACCACCCGAAATAAACAAAGATACAAATCCAATAGAAAACAAACTTGCCGAGTTGAAACGTACATTACCACCATACAATGTCGCAATCCAGTTAAACACTTTCACCGCCGAAGGAACGGCGATAATGAGCGTAAAGACTACGAAAAAGTTAGAGATAAATGGATTTACACCCGACATAAACATGTGGTGCGCCCAAACAATGAACGACAAAAATGCGATACCCAAAATAGAATATACCATCGCACGGTAGCCAAAAACTGGTTTGCGCGCATGAACTGACAATACTTCAGACACAATACCCATCGCTGGCAAAATAATGATGTACACCTCAGGGTGACCCAAAAACCAGAACAAGTGTTGATACAAAACGGGTGAACCGCCTACGTGGTCAAGTGCTTTACCGCCAATGAAGATTTCGCTGAGGTAGAATGAAGTACCCATGCCTCTATCGAACATCAACAAAAACAATGCTGACAACAATACGGGGAAAGACAAAAGACCCAAGATAGCCGTTACCATAAACGCCCACATCGTCAAAGGCATACGCCACATCGTCATACCTTTGGTACGAAGATTCAAAACGGTGGTGATATAGTTAATGCCGCCCAACAAAACGCTGACAACGAAAAACGCCAAACTCACAATCCACAACGTCATGCCTGCGCCTGAACCAATGGAGGCTTGCGGCAAGGCTGACAAAGGAGGATAAGCTGTCCAGCCACCGCCAAATGGACCTGTGCTGAGGAACAACGAATAGAACATTACGACACTCGAAAGGAAGAAAAACCAATACGAGAGCATATTCAAAAAGCCCGATGCCATGTCGCGTGCGCCAATTTGCAACGGAATGAGAAGATTCGAGAAAGTACCCGACAAACCAGCCGTCAATACGAAAAAGACGATGATTGTGCCGTGCATCGTCACCAATGCGTAGTAAAACTCTTGGTCGAGTTTACCAATGCCGTTGGTGACAACAATCCATTTACCCAAAATCGGACGCAACCAAGACAAATCTGCCTCTGGAAAACCCAATTGTAAACGGAAAATAATGGACATAGCCGCCCCGATGATTGCCCAAAACATACCTGTAATAAGGAATTGTTTAGAAATCATCTTGTGGTCTGTACTGAAAATGTACGTAGAGATGAAATTCGACTGATATTTGTCGCCGTCATGGTGGTCATGGAAATTATCATTCCAACCACTTTCCTGGATTTTCAACTCTGGGTCTTGATACGTTACGTTAGCCATACTCTTGCAAAGTTTTAAACGAAAGGTTTACGCCAAGATAGGACTTTTATTAATTTAAATTAAAAAAAAAATTATAGACATGCCCCCCCCCAGTATATCGGAGAATTTTGGAGCCTTTTGTACAAAAATGAAATTATTTTGAGGCAATTACAAATTCTGTACGACGATTTTTCTTCATATTTTCAGGAGAATCGTTTGGTGCAACGGGAACACCACTGCCATAACCCTTCGCCATCATTCTGTCTGCTGCAATACCTTTACCTTGAACATAAGCCAAAACCGCTTTTGCACGCGCATCTGAAAGCAATACATTTTTTGCTGCATCGCCTGCATTGTCGGTGTGACCACCAATTTCAACTTTCATCGTCGGAACGGCTTGCATTGCTGCTACCACCAAATCCAATTCTTTTACGCTTTCAGGTGTAAGTTTCGCAGAACCAGTAGCAAAGTTAACATTATTTAACTCTAAATGTTCACCAGCTTTTGCACTTTCTGCTGCTTCTATTGAAAAATCTTTTACTTCCGTTACTTTATTTTTCCAAGGGTCGTCATCTGTTCCTTTCACCGCACTTTCGTAAGTTGATTTTTGGGTAGTCAACCATTTTTGGTATTCTTCCATCGAAACAATTTTTACGATTTTTTGCATTGAAAAGTGACCTTTTCCACACAACTCCGCACAAGCCAATTCGTAATTGAACACCTCCCACTTGCGTGGACCGTTCGGTTCTTTCGGGTCGGCTGGTACGTTATATTCATCATACTTCTTCAATTCCAAACGATATTGCTCGGTTGTTTTTACTGGTGTAAAAACAAAATACGTTGGCAAACCTGGAATTGCGTCCATTTTTACTTGGAAATGTGGCAAATAGAAATTGTGCAATACGTCTTTTGATGTAATCCGTACACGTATTTTTTTACCAACTGGCAATACAATTTCATTGGCATTAAAGTCATCAAGATTTTTTTGGTCTGTCCAATCTTGACCCAAAGCATTTTTACCCAAATCAATGAGTTTAAAATTCTTTTTGCCCAATGCACCGTCAGCACCTGGATAACGAATGTTCCAAGCAAATTGAAAACCTGTTGCTTCAATTTCGATATGGTCTTCACCCGGCTTTACGTCAGCCATAGATTTGTTCCAAACCAACAAGCCCTGTACCACCAAATAACACATTACTACCGCAGGAATAGCCGTCCAGATTACCTCCAATCGGTTGTCATGCGAAATAAATTGTGCCTTGTGTGTTTTACGACCACGAAATTTGAACGCAAACCAAAACAACGCAATTTGAGTAGCCACAAAAATGATGCCCGTGAAAAACACCGTTTGGTCCCAGAGACCATGAATACCCGAACCATGCTCAGAAGCAGATTCATGCGGTCCATAACCCATCATGTAGTTTTTGTAATACCACGCAGAAGCAATAGCACCTACAAGAAAAAGAATCATGAAAGCAATACCAAAACGCGAATGAAACTCGTTTGAGCGGCGTTCGGTTTCCTCTTCGCCATGAATTTTGGTGAAAAGGTCGCTAATTTTACCGACTTGGATAGCGACTACTGCTAAAAGAGCAACAATCGACAATACAATAAAACCCGTCATATGACTTTGTTATTTATACTTTTTTAAAAAAATTTCTGACGCAAAATTACACTCAATTAATAGATTTTTGAATACTTTGAAAAAGCATTTCATCTTGTTTAGAAAAAATCTAAATAACGAATTTGTAACCACCCATTTTTATCTCAAAAAATAGCAAATATACTGGGGGGTGGCTTTTTTAGTGATGGTCGTCATGTTCATCATGACCGCCACCATAACCGACGTGGTGATGCAAAGATTCATCTAAATAAGGGTCACCACCTGGAATCAAAGAAGCACGCGACATTTGCAAGAACACCAAATAAAGGAACAAACCTGCAAAGAAACAAAACGTACCCAATTCCGCAAAACCCGGAACAAAAATACCATCAACCAATTGCGGAGCATATTCAAAATAACCTTCATTGATTTTCGGTTTTTCTACCTCTGCTGCTGCGCCATGTCCAACTGAAGCGATTGCTTCGCCGATATGTGCAGGCGCGTGACTTGCCGAATCGTGTCCAGCCAAAGCCGTTGCATGTGCTGAATCGTGTCCAACAGGCGTTGCGTGCGCATCGTGTCCGCCAGCGTGTGCAGCAGGCGTTTCATGCGTTGCCGCAGGTTGTGCATGTGCATCGCCAAGTTGTTTTGTATGGGCATCGTGTCCCGCGTGCGCTGCATGTTCTGCGTGCAAGCGATGCTCTTCTGCCTCGATATATGGTCCAATTTTTGCCATTTGCAAATAATCCCACCAGTGACCGAACAAAACCAAACACGCTACAAATACCAACGTACCCGTTTTGCGTTTTGTATCATTGCGCAACAAAATCAAGAATGGCAAAGCGAAATTCAAGACCAAGTTACCGTAAAACAAGACGGGAAATTTGGTCAATCGTTGCCAAAAATATACAGTTTCTTCACCGTTGTTGGCGTACCAAATCAACATGTATTGAGAAAACCAAAGATATGTCCAAAAGATAGAAAAAGCAAACAAGAATTTACCCAAATCATGAATATGTTCTAAGGTAACTTCTTGCAAATAGCCTTTTGATTTCAAGTAAATAACAATCAAAATCGTAATCGCTATCATCGAAACGAAACCACTTGCCGTTGTGTACCAAGCAAACATCGTCGAATACCAGTGCGCATCAACGGACATGAGCCACAACCAAATCGCTGCCGCACTCGTGAAACCTGCAATTGGCATAAACATACCACTGAAAAATTTCAATTTACTGTAAAACGGATACGTTTTATCGGTAGATTCGTCTTGTGCGAGCGACAAGCTACGGAATTTGAAGGCAAACCAAGTCCAAAGTACCAAAAAAGCAAAAGCAACACTATACCAGCCTTTGTTCAAAAACGCTGATTTTTGTTGCAATACTTTGTCTGCTTTGACGGCTTCTACGTCTGCCCAATGGTACATGTGATGTCCATTCATCATCGTGGCTACCCACAAAACGCCCATCAAACCCATCGCGCCCAACAAAAAGAGCGATTGTGCTTCGACAACCCGTTTGATAACCGTGTGCCAACCTGCCAATACGACACTCGTAGCTGCTAAGAAAAACGTAGCGGTAAACGAGATGAGCGTAAAGAACATCGAGTTGTGCAAAAAATTCGTCCAAAAGCGGGTATGGTTATGGTCGCCACTCGGGTCTCCATGAAAAAAAGCCCACACCATTGAAAGCAAACCGATTGCCATCAAGACGATGAAAAATGTTTTCTGTTTCTGTTCAAAAACGAACTGACGCATATTTTTGAAAATTATATTCTTTACAACAAATATTTTTAAGTCAAAATACCCACCCCCCAGTATAAAAGACGTTTTAAAGGTCTTTTTGAGAAAATTGAGGCATTTTGTAGGAAAATGCTACCTTAATTAATGCGGTTTCGCAGGCGCGGAAACTGCTTTTGTAACCGTAGTCGTTTGCTTTCCGATAAGCGGTTTTGAAGCTGGCGCGGCTACACCTGAACCTTTTGCAGCCATCGCAGCGCGAACAACCGAATCGGCAATGCCATATTGCGGTTTGAACGTATTGCGATTGGCGTTATAATCTAATTTTTTTGAATCCGCTTGGCAACTTCTGATGTAGTGAATCACCTGCCAACGCTCTTCAAAACTCAATTTATCAGCATAGCCTTTCATTACGTTTTTACCGTACATGACAGCGTGATAAATGCGACCATTGTTAGAATTAACGAACGTGTCAAGCAACAAATTGGCTGGTTGGGCTGGATATTTTGCATTCAAATTCTCTTCGCTTACCAAATAACCATTGCCTGCACATTTTTCACCGTGACAAATGCCACAATAAATTGTCCACAATTCCTTGCCGCGTTCCAATCCTTTTGCCGTAATTGGATACGGATTTCCCACGATTTCTTTCGTTGCGCGGGTGCGTTCGTCTTCGGTGTCTTTGTAATAATACGGTACGCTACCGTTCAACGGCGTTGAAACACCGTGACCGCGACCCACCATTTCTTTCATCAAATCGTCCGAATTTGAGGTTCCCGACAAGCCAACATAGCCTCGTGCGATGGTGCCTGGAATCGGTTTTGGAGCCGTTGCCCAAATTTGATTAACTGTTTTGACAGAGGTTTTGTCCCAAGTATGGAGCGAATAGTCGTTCAAAACATTTGCTTCGTAGGCAATCGAGTGCGCCATGTCTGGCATATATTCGTGTCCCGTTTTCTCCCCACCCGCAGGCGAACAAGCGTTGAAAGCCAACGCCAAAGAAGTCATTACGAAACCACCAATTACAAAATTTTTCATTTTTATAATTTTTATAAATTTTATAAAAATTTGTTCAATTTCTTGAATAAACACGTTAAAAATCGCTTAAAAAGGCGCGATATACTGGGGGGTAGCAATTTTAAAGTAAAAAATTAAAAAAAATAGAATATTTTTAATTTCAACTTCTAATTGCTTGATTAGATAACTTTTACGTTGGTTTCAGCCGCGCCTGTGTTGCGGAAAAAACTTTTGAAGCTATCTACTTCGCTGCTACTTGCACCAGATACATCAAAGGCAATACAGAATTTGTCGTCTGTGATGCGGTCGTCCAAAGTTGGATTTTCTTTGCCCGGTCCCATACCGCAAACGGTATAAAACGTAACTGTCATACCCACTGCGGCGAACAAAACTGTCATCTCGAAAGTAACAGGAATGAACGAAGGAACGGGCCAATAAGGTTTGTTACCGAAAATGATAGGCCAGTCGCGCACAAAAGCCCATGTCATAAACAAAAAGCCCGTCAAAAAACCTGTCAAACCATAAACGAAACCTGCTTGGTGCAATCGCGACTCTGTCAAACCCAACAACGGGTCGAGTCCGTGAACTGGAAACGGTGTAAACACGTCCCACACATCGAGGTGCGATTTTTTTGCATTTTTCACGGCAGCCAACAACTCCGTTTCGTCGTTGTACAATCCGTATAAAATTTCTTTATTATAAAACTTCATAATTTATAAAAAATTATAGACTTTTCAAATTTTCTTTACCCAAAAAATTAGTAAGAATTAGTGATGATGTTTTTCTTCCGATTTTACGTGACCATCTTGCGTTGCATTTGGTCCTACGTATTGGTCGCCCGAAGTTTTCAAAATGGATTTGATTTCGGCAATCGCCACAACTGGCGCAAAACGTGCAAAAATCAAGAAACAAGTGAAAAACAAACCTAACGAACCGATAAACAAGCCCATTTCTACCCAAGTTGGTGAATAATACGACCAAGACGAAGGCAAAAAGTCACGTGCCAAAGTAGTAGGAATGATAACGAAACGTTCAAACCACATACCGATATTGATGAAGATAGACATGAAGAATGTCACCCACAAATTTTTACGCAATTTTTCAGACCAGAAGAGTTGTGGTGAAACCACGTTACAAAGCATCATACCAAAATATGACCACCAATAAGGACCAAAAACGCGGTTATAAAACGCAAATTGTTCGTATTGATAAGCCGAATACCATGAAA
>JBJOPA010000103.1:0-3667 GCA_046051005.1 Bacteroidota bacterium | reverse complement strand
TTTTTTTTATGATAAAAAAAGTATAAAAAAGGTATTTTATACTGGGGGGTAGCATTTTTGTCTAATCTTTTAGCATTTTTCTTGGGAAAATGTTAAAATTAGTTCTCATGTTGCACAACATCAAAAGTCGTTGTATATTTGCCCAATCTTTTGTTGGTGGATTATTTCCGCCAAAAGGTTTATTCGTTCAAATCATTATTTTATTTCTAAAAATTTTTTTATGAAAAAAACTTTACTAGCATTTACATTTGCGCTTTCTTTTTCCGCTTTGCAAGCGCAACTTATCTATGAAACCAATTTTTCAGCCGAAACGGTGAATACTGACCTCAACAATCAGGCAGGTTGGTCCAACAATAGCAACAATTCGGGCGGTTTTCCGGGTTCGGGTGCGTGTGCAGGCGCAATTTGCACCAATGCAAAAGTAGTGGCTACTCCTTTGACTTCTCCTTATAACGGTTATTATGGTGGTGTGGCGCAAAAATCAGTTTCTTTCACGCTTGGACAAGATGCGGTGGGGCATTGGTTGCGTGGTCGCGGCAATGCGTTGCCTGATACAGCAGCTTTTGCGGCTTATCCCGATGGAACAAATATTTATGTCTCTTTTTTAGTGCGTTTGACCGATGCGCCTGTTACTCCTGCGACTGGTACACCTGGTCAGTTGTTCCGTTTTGCAGACAAAAGCGTAACAGTTGGTATGCGTTTATACGCTCAAAAAAACGCCAACGGTGCAGTTCGTTTTGGTATCGAAAAAAATAATGGTGCAGTGTATTCAAATTATGATTTTGCCCTCAATACGACTTATTTAATCGTGATGAAACAACAAATCATTGCAGGTACTGGAAATGACCGCGTTTCTTTATACGTAAATCCAGCGGGTTTATCGGAACCTGCCACGCCAATTATTTCTGCGGTGGCGGGCGATGATATTACGATTGAACGCATGGTGATTTATCAGAATCAGTCAACTTGTCCGACGGGTAATTTTAGTGCTTTTCGCGTAGCGAGAATGTGGTCAAACTTGGGAATCGGCAATTCTTCTACAAAAGAATTGTCGGCGGGTAGCTTTTCTATCAAACCAACGTTGGCAACTGATGCGGTGACGATTGAAACAAAAAACAATATTGCTTCTACGGTGAATGTGTCAGACATGAATGGTCGTGTGGTTTGCGTTGCGAAATTATCTGCAAATGAAACCCAAAAAACGATTGATGTTTCGGCATTGAGTGCGGGCGTTTATATTTTGCAAGTTGCCAATGAAAATGGCGTGGCTGCGCAAAAATTTGTAAAACAATAATTTATTGCTTACAAATTATAAAAAAAAGGTTAACTTGCATGACAAGTTAACCTTTTTTTTATAGTAATTTTTTTACTCTTTTAGAAAAGTTTTGGCATTGTTTTTCCAAAAGATTTTCAAAAAATCGTCCGTATCAAAATGTCCATTTTTATAATATCCATTCAAAACCGAACCATCTACGGTCTGAATCAATTCGGCATTTTTATCGGTTCCTTTGTAGATTGTTAATTCCGTAATATTTCCCAAACTGTCGGTTTTTGTCCGCAATTCGGCAAGATTTTCGGCTTTGAAATTATGTAAATGCACCAAACGACTGTAAAAAGATTTGTTCAGCGAGTCCATATAAACGGTTTCGTAGAGCAAATGAAAAGCAACGGTGCTGAGTTGATGAAAATTTCCAACTTTTTTAAAGTTTTTATCTTTTTCTGAAAACAACCACAATTCGTTGCCGCCGCGTTTGTCGTTGACGACAATATCGAGCAATTTGTCGCCGTCAAAATCTTCTACGCTTGCGCCATTTTCTCCGTTTTCGATGCGGTGAACGGTTTCCCAATCGGCTGTTTCGCGTTTTCTTTTGACGAGAACAAAGGTTTTATTGCCAATTTGTTGACTGTCGAGTTGCCATTTTTCGTTTAATTGGGCAAAAAAGTAGGGAAATACTGGGGGGGGCGTATTTTCCGTTTCGATTGCCGAATCTGCGGGCAAAACTTCCGAAGGAATGGAATCTTTTTGAAAAATATTTTTGACAATCGAAAAAGATTTGTCTCCATTTTGTTGCCAAAAAATGGCAGCGATGATTGCCAAAAACAAAAAAATCCACCAAAAACTAAATCTTTTCATTGCGAAAATTTTTAAAAAATAGGTTACAAATCTAACAAACCTTCGGGCAATTCGACGATAATTTGCTTGGTGCTGTGTTTGATTTCCTTCACAAATGCTTCGATGAGTGGCACCAAGACTTCTCTGCCGTCTCTTTCAATGACCGCCATTTCGGATTGCGGCAATTCGACGATTTCGACGATTTTTCCAGCGATTTGTGGCGTTCCGTCTTGCATATCCACGATTTCATAATCAATGCAACGGGCGTATGGCGATTTTTCGAGTGGTCTTTGCCGTTGTTCGTCGGTGAGAATGTCTTTTTCTCTCAAAAAAACGGTTTTTCCGCCCACTTGTATGGCAGCTTCTGGCGTATTTACGTCTTCTAATTTAACGATAATTGCATTTCCGACGCGGACTTGTTCGACAAAAAAAGGCGTTAGTTTCCCTTTCAAGTCGAGCAAAATCACGTCGGCTTCTTCGAGGTCTTCTACAAAATCTTCTTCGACCCAAAACTTCATTTCTCCTTTCAAACCATGTGGTTTCATGGTTTTCCCAATTTGAATATGTTTTTCTTTTAAACTCATTTATTTCTTTTTTTTTGAAAAAAAATAGTGCAAAAACTGCATGGCGGCGCAAAAATAGCGTTAATTTGCGACGTTTTTAAGCAACGCTGCGTTAAAAAATCTACGTCAATAAAAAAAAAGAAAATGGGAACCTCGAAATTATCCGAAAAATGGGCGCAATTGGAAAATCAACGCCTTGCTGTAATGGCTTCGATTGCCAAATTGAGCAACGAAACACTCAATCAATCGCCCGCGCCCGATGCGTGGTCGGTGATGCAAGTTTTGTTACATTTGCAAACTGCCGAAAAGTTTTCAGAAGCCTACATGCGTAAAAAAATGCAATTTGCAAACGAAAACAACAAGGCAGAAAAAGCGGGTTTCATGGCGGCGGCGCGTTCATTGTTGCTGAAAACCTACATGAAATTGCCTTTCAAAGCGCGTGCGCCAAAGAATTTGGAGAAATTTGCATCTTTCACCGATTTTGCAACGTTTGAAAAAGATTGGGCGGCGCAGCGTTCAGAATTATATAAATTTTTAAATTCGTTAGACCCAAAAGATTTGGAAACCGAACTTTTCAAACACCAAGTGGTCGGCAAAATGAGTGTTTTACAGATGCTCGATTTCACGCATGCGCACGTAGCGCGTCACGCGAACCAAATTGTCAGGACGTTACAAAAAGTTGCGGTGCAACCATCTTGAAAAATGCTCAAAATATGCCCCCCCCCAGTATATTTGCCTTAAAAAGCCTTAAAAAGTATTATTTTTGCATTTATAAATTGAATAAAAATAATGTTTAGAGAAAAATATATCAATCCTTTTACTGATTTTGGTTTCAAAAAATTATTCGGCAGCGAGCTGAATAAGGATTTATTAATTGACTTTTTGAACGAAGTTATTTTGCCAAAAACACGTAAAATTGCGGATTTAACGTATAAGAAAAATGAACATCTAGGCGCGTCAGAATTTGACCGAAAAGCCATTTTTGATTTGT
>JBJOPA010000102.1:0-17995 GCA_046051005.1 Bacteroidota bacterium | reverse complement strand
ATAGGTAATTCATTACCTAGTTGTGCTTGTAAGTCGCTATATTTGTCCAACTTTTTCGCCTGATCTGCCATATCTTATCGGTTGTGGTAAACCACAAGGTAGGCTTTTTGGGCGGAAAATTTTTTTTGTCATGTACGTAGAAATTTTTTATAAAATATTTTAACCGCTATTTCTCCCAAATGACAAAATTAGTGGGCTTTGTATCGTGACATTGCAAACGAAAATACATTAAATCTTAAAGATGTGTTAAATATGCCTTTGATGATAGACTTTTCCGTTAGTTTTGTAGTTATATTTAATATGTTTTTTGTGAAAAACCTGAAAACAAATCATCTTTCTGAAAAAAGTAGCTCCACACCGCTTTCTGAAACTCAATATTTTTGAATTATGGCGAAGTCCACTTCCCGTCGCATTGGCGATTTGCCAACCGAGAATCCCGCTTCGGGCGGCAATGTTTTGTTGAAAAATCACTTATTTGTCATTACGATTAATGATTATTTGAATTGTCCAAAGCTCTTCAATCCAGTCAACGATGGCGATGATTTTATCAGTCTCTTGACCTCAAAATACCAATTTGAGGCTGCCCACGTCGTGCGCGTTAGCAACGAACAGGCAACCGAAAGAAATATTTTGAATCAGTTGAGAAATTATGCGCAAAACTTGACGCAAAACGATAATTTGATTTTGTTGTTTAGCGGACATGGAACCTATGACACGGTTTTCAATCAAGGATATTGGGTTCCCGTAGATGCAAAATTTGATGCCCGACGAATAGATACCAGCGATTGTATCGCCAACAGCGACATCATGACCGCCATCAAAGCGATGAAAGCAAAGCATATTGTGTTGATTGCCGATGCCTGTTTTTCAGGCAGTTTGGCGGGTCAGCGATTGGCAGGCGTAGAGCGTTTAGAGGATTTTGACAGCCGTTGGTTGCTCACGGCAGGCAGAAATGAACCTGTTTTGGACGGCGAAGGCGACCATAGCCCATTTATGACAGAAATTTTAGATTTCTTGGATAAAAAGGCAACCGATACTGGGGGGCACGTTCGGATTTCGGAATTGGGGCAACACGTCACCACCGTAGTGGCGCGCAACGAAACTCAAATCCCCATCTGTACGCCCATGCAAGATGTGAACGATAAAAACGGCGAATTTTTCTTCCGCCCACGTCGAAATGAAGCAAAAGATTGGGAAATTTTCAAGGCGTTGAACACCATCGAAGGGTTTCAAGCGTATTTAAAACTTTATCCAAATGGAAAGTTTTCAACCGATTCGCTTCAATTTATCCATCATCTTCAAAATCCAATTAAACAAAACGACAAAGTAAAACAAGGCAGCGTGTTGTATAACATTCCAAATCACATGCTCCGAAATCGGGAAACGCGGTGCGTCGTGCGCGTAGCGTTCGATGAAATTACGCTTCGCAACGACGTGAATGTGGATAGCGAAACCGTCATCAAAAGCATTCGCGTATCCGAAGCCATGACCGCCGAACTCATAGACAGCACCGACGGAAAAGCCTTCACCGTGCGAACGCTTTCTACGAAAGAACAATTTGTGGATAAAGATTCCGCCACAGAATGGCTGTTTTTGGTAACGCCGTTGGTGAAAGGAGAACATATCTTGACCCTCAAAATTGGCGTTCTCGAAGAAGTGAACGGCAAAGAACGCACGCGAGAAATGCTGCTGGAAGAAAAAATTACGGTCGTCGAAGAACTTGCATTCGACAACAAAATTGGCGAAATGAAAAAAATGGACACACCGCCCATTATGATGATGCCAAAAGTATTTTCAGCCACCGCGCCGTCGCAAGCGACCAGCCCAGACGCACCACCATCGCCCTCTGCGCCTGAACAAGGCGGTCAAAAATCAGGCACAAATTTCAGGTCTATTGCCATTGGCGGTGGGTTGGCGGCAATTTTGCTGATAGCCACCATTCCAATTTTGATGGAAACGGGCGGTTTACAAATCGGTTCCAGAAAAATTGAAGTGCCAAACAAACCAGAATCTACTGACAATGGCGCAACTTCGACCATAAAATCTGGTGAAAATGGCGGACAACAACCCGAAACACCCGTCAAAGAGGGTACAAAACAGCCCGAAAAACCCCAAAATACTGGGGGGGGGGCAAATTCAGGCGCAAACAATCCGCCAAAGCCTGCGCCTGCACCCAAGCCAAAACCCACACCGCCAAAACCGAAACCCATTGAAAAACCGCAAAATATCAGAACAGAATCACCCGACAAAAGCATCGTCAAAGGAGATAGAATTGAAAGAAGAAGACCCAGTGATGTGGCAATTGAGGTGAAAAATGACGAAATTCCAGAAGATTTATTAAAAAAATTATTCAACGGAGATGATATAAATTTGTTGAAAAATGCGTTAGAAAAATATCCGAAAAGCCAATATCGAGGCGAATTGAAAAAGCATTTGGAAGTTTTAGAACGCAAGCGCGAAATGGAAATTAAAGAAAGAGAAATACGCAACGAAATGCCAAATGCCGTTTTTGAGCAAGTAAAAGTGTCAACAGATATAAAATATTTGGAAGTTATCCTTTTAGATTATCCAAAAAGCAAGCATGTTGATTACCTCAGAAAACGATTGGCAGAACTGAAAGCCATGAAACAATAATTTTAAAAAGATAATTAAAAAAAATATTGATGAAAATATTGATGGTTTGTCTAGGAAATATTTGTCGTTCGCCGCTTGCGGAGGGCATCATGGCTGCCAAAATCGCAAAACGCGGACTCGACGATTGGGAAGTAGATTCGGCTGGCACGGGCAAATGGCACGTCAACTCGCCACCCGATAGCCGCAGCATCAAAGTCGCACGCGAGCAAGGCGTGGACATCAGCCGACAACGCGCCCGACAAATTTCCACCGCCGATTTTGAAAAATTTGACCTCATTTTGGCGATGGACGAGTCAAATGTTGATAATATTTTGGAGTTTGCTGCGCCTGCAAAACGCGCTGCACTCGATCAAAAAATTAAAATCATCAGAAATTATGTCATTCCAAACCAAAATTTGGAAGTGCCTGACCCGTATTACGGCAGAATGGAAGACTTTGAAACCGTCTATCAAATGCTCGACGAAGCCTGCGATGCCGTCTTGGATTCCTTGACTTCGTAAAAAGGCTACCCCCCAGTATGCAACCACTTTTTTTGTAATTCGTTACCCCAAACAAGGTAAATGAAGCCCAAAACATACCCCAAAAAGGCTATTTTTCAATAAATTCGATGGGTTGGTAAGATTTTTGACCTTATTTAGGTAAAAAAAGAAGAATTTTGCCCACAATTTTTGAAAAAAATTTAAGACTTAGAAAAATGAGAAAACTTTTTGCCGTTGTTCTTTTATTGTGTTTGTTCGCTCCCAGTTCTACTTTTGCGCAACAGCGTAAATTTAAAAAATCTAAAAAATCATTCTTTCCAAAAACAGAACTCAACGAACCCGTCAGAGACCCTGCGGCGGCAGTTTTATTGCCCAATCCGCTCGCGGGACGCATCGAAAACGAGCCGCCACGCGATTTTGAAGACTATTTGGTGCAACTTGCCATCGCCAACAACCCCGATATCGAGGCGGTTGGGCATAAATTGGAGATTGACCGCCAAGAAATCTCATTGGCAAAAAAAGAATGGAACAAAAATTTGACGGCGGGCATCAATGTTAACGAAAGTAATTTGCCCTATTTTTTGGTCAAC
The DNA here is from genome assembly GCA_046051005.1 of Bacteroidota bacterium. GTDB lineage: Bacteria > Bacteroidota > Bacteroidia > Chitinophagales > Saprospiraceae > JAAFJT01. Next base: position 14,292 of record JBJOPA010000102.1, on the reverse strand, counting down.
ACATTAAATATTACAAAAATAAATGGAAGGGAAATTGACCTTGGGCGTATTCCGCAAACCGTCAATTATCCATTCTGGAATTTGGGTTTAAACCTAAACGTTGGTGATATTTTGAACCGAAAACACAAAATAAAAATTGCCGAAACCAAGCAAAAAATAACGCTTACCGAAGGAAAACGCCGAAAAACAGAAGTCCGAATGGAAGTTTTGACGCGCTATCAAAAATATTTATCCACTTTTGAAATCCTCAAAGTGCGGTTGCAATTGGTGGACGCAGCAGAAGCCAATAAAATTTCGGTTGCCAATTTGTATGCCGTCAACAAAGCAAAAATTGACGAATACAACGAAGCCAACAAAGCCTATTTCGAGGCACTCGAAGAAAAAGTGAAAGCCGAATCCGAAATAAAACTTGCCAAATACGAACTCGAAGGCGTGTTGGGCGAACGTTGGGAAACCGTCGAAAAAATGAAACTCGCCTACGAAAACGCTGAAAAAGAACAGAAAAAAGAAACGTCAAAACAAGACGAAGAGAAAAAAGAATAAATTATCAAAAAAAGGCTACCCCCAGTAAGTCCCCCCTCAATCCCCCCGAAGGAGGGAAGGAAGCAGCCTTTTTTTAGTTAAAATCTAGAAGAAATGAAAGAAATTGCCCAACAATTGCGCGAAACAACCGCATTGCTGAAACCATTGCTTTTGAAAATAGCTGAAAAAGCGGCTTCCGAAAAGCCAAATCCAAAAAAATGGTCGAAAAAAGAAATTTTAGGTCATCTGATTGATTCGGCAGCAAACAATCAGCAAAAATTTGTCCGCATGTTGCTTGCTACCGAATCGCAAATTGATTTTGTCGGCTATGCGCAAGACGATTGGGTGGCGATTCAAGGATACCAAACGGCTTCGTGGCGGCAATTGGTGCGCACGTGGTTCGAGTATAATCAACACATTGCCCACATTATCGAACACGCAGACCCCGAAAAATTGCACCGAACCGTCCGCATCAATGGCGAGGGCGAAGCGTGGCGTTTAGATTTCATCATGTCCGATTATGTGGAACATCTCAAACATCATATCCGCGCTATTTTGCCCGACGCAGACATCGAAAGTAATTTCGGAAATGTGTATAATGCTTAATTTTTAAGTTTTTATGTTAAGTTTTTAAGTCTTCAATAAAAAAAAATCCACTTCCCGCGCTTGCGAAAAGTGGATTTTTATCTATTGAAAGGTATTTACAATCAAATGATTATTTTTTACCAAACAAATTCCCCAACATGCCCAACATGCCCGCTGCGCCGCCTGCTGCGTTGCCGCCGCCCGTAGCCATGCCCATGATGTCGTCCATGATAGAACCGTCACCATTTTTATCCAAGAAATTCATTGCCATTTGCATCATCGGATTTGACTGTTGCGTTTGGACTGCGCCGCCCAACATCGAACCCAAACCTGCCGCGCCGAGACCACCCGCTTGCTGATGTTGCTTACCCAAAACGCCCATCACGAGCGGAGCCAATTTAATCATCAAACTGCCAACTGCGCTTTGGTCCATGCCTGTTGCTTTCGCAATCATGTCCATCGCGCCGCTTTGTTGACCGCCCAAAATATGACCCAAAATGCCCGCGCCATTGAGCGCACTTGGTTGAGCAGCAGCTTGTCCACCGCCTGTCACCAAACCCATTACGTCGTCCAAAATGCTGCCATCGTGGTCGCGGTCGAGCGCGCCCAAAATGCCTTCTGCACCTTGTGGAGTCGTGGCATTTTTCGCCAAACCGCCCAAAATTGTGCTGAAAATGCTGTCACTTGCTTGTGCAGCTTGTTGTGGGGTTGCACCCGTTTGTTGACCCAATGCGCCCAACACCTCTGGTGTCATATGACCTTGTAAAATCTCTAAAATATTCATCTTAATTGAAGTTTAAATACATCTTTGATAATTATAAAAAAATTTGAATTGCAAAGGAAATACTTTTCCCACAAATCAAATGCTAAATTCAGACCAAATTTAAAAAAAAAGTAACATAAATAAAAATCTTATTTTGAAAACTTTACATTCTCAAAACTTTTTATCAATAATTTTTCTAATTCTTGATTCGATTGATGCCATGAAAATTGGCGTTCTACAAAATTTTGTCCATTCGCAGCCACCGAATCCGCAAGTGCGGGGTCGCTCAAAACCCGAAAAACGGCTTCGCAAAGCCCCCCCCCAGTATCGGCGGTCAAAATTTCGGCTTCGGGCGTTGCGCCGATGGCATTGTTGACCAAATCGGTGGTTACGCAAGGCAAAGACATAGACATTGCTTCTAATATCTTATTTTGTTGCCCACTCCCATTGAAAAGTGGAGCCACAAAAACCCGTCCCCGCGCATACGCCTCTCGAATGTCGTTGAGCCAACCCGAAACCTCGACCGAAGCCGAAGCCAATGCCCGCACTTCGGCAGTGGGTCGTGCGCCCGCGAGCAACAAACGCGCCGTCGGAATCCGTGTTTGCAACAACGGCAACAATGTTTTTGCTAGAAATTTAGCCGCTTCTACGTTTGGATAATACCCCATATTTCCAACAAAAACGAGGTCGAAATCAGGTTTTTGATGGGCAAAAAATTGACGATTAAAAAACTGCGTATCTACGCCATTGGGCAGCGTGTGGAGGCGTTCGGGTTGCGCAAAAGATTGGCGGTCTTGCTCGGAAATAATAAAATTTTGGTCGAAATGAGGGACAATTTGCGTTTCGTAACGCCGCAAACGTTTGGCTTCGATGCGCCAAAACCAACGTAAATACCAAGTTTCGCTGCTCGCACGCCGATTGGCTCCAACGGAAAAAGCGTCCATCAAATCCAAAACTTTAACACATTTTTTATTTTTTATATCAATTTTTTTAAAGTACTCGGCAGTTCTGATGAGTTGGGCAAACAAAATATCGGGTTGCTCTTCTTCAATTATTTTTTCAATTTTTTGTTGAACATTTTTATTAAAAAAATACGCAACCGACAGCGGAAGTCGTCCCAAAAGCCCCCCCCCCAGTATATTTGCCAAAATTTGCCATTTTGATTGCTCAATCAGTTTGATTTTGATGCCCAATTCCTCAATTTTTTGCCTTGCGTGCGCGTCCACAGGCGCATGCGAGAGGGAACACAACACCACCTCGTGGCGTTGCGCCAACGCAGCGAGTTGATGAAATGCCCGCAATTTATCGCCTTTTTCGAGCGGAAACGGGAATCGGGACGTAAGGAAAAAGATTTTCACAAGGGCAAATTGAATTGATTAAAAACGACAAAAAGCCGACCCATTACTGCCGTTGTGTATAGGGTCGGCTTTGGTTTGTTTCCACTTTTTTGAAGCAAAAACAAGAATTTTGAAGCAATATTTTCTTTATTTTCAAGGAAAACGAAGAAAATAGGCACGTAAATTAGTCAAAATTGAGTTGCGAACCGTAGTTAAACAACTTGGCAACCAACATGGCAAACAAAATCAAAGAGATAAAGAAATAACCGACGCACCAGCCTTTTCTGCCGCTTTCTTCAACGTGGCTCATATTTTTTTTATTTTTTATATTATAAAATCAATTTCCCAAAACAACGCGATTCTTTTAAAAATCGCTGCAAAAGTAATTTGAATTTCTCAATATTTGGATATGTCATTGCAAAATTTAGAATAATTCTACTCGAATCGCCACTTTTTTCAGAAAAAAGGGCATAAAAAAAGCCTTCTATGTCAGGCATGAAGGCTTCATCAAAGTAAAGCATGAAAAAATTTACTAACCATTCTTGAATGTCCATTTTCATTTCAAAAGATAGACAAAATATTTTGTAGCGACAAACGAAACCGTTGCGCGAGGAATTGTCAATAAATATATTATAGATAAGACAAATTACATACCAAATATAAAAATTTGAATAATATGTCAAAAAAAATCAAAAAAAATATACGAGTAAGGGTGTAAAATAATAGTAGAAAATCGGATCAAGTCGGTTGCAGCGGGTTTTATGGCTACACTTTTAATTTTATTGTAAATGTCAAAGTTTCATTGTCAAGTATTTTCTATTAACGTTTTAGAAGACAATTGTTATATAACTTGCTGCAAAGTTAATGTATTTTTTCGTGAAATTGCAAACCTTTTTTGATTTTTTTTGAAAAAAAATATACATTTTTTTAATTTTAATTTATTTCCTACCCATTGTATTTAATTTTTGTTGAAAAAAGGCGTGTTCAAGTAGTTTTAGAAAAGTTTTGGCGAAAATGTGTGAAAAAAAATAAAAATGATTCTGAAATTATAAATTTTAAATAACTTTGAGCCTTGAAAGTAAAAATCGACTATTCAACATCGGTAGAAATTGTAAAAAATCAACATAACAAAAAAGAGACATCGTGTTAGCACTTTTCCGTACCAATCAGGCATTAGCGAACATTCTAATTTTATTATATTTGGGATTAGTTCGTGCCGTCGTATTCATTCACCCGCCCGACGTTGCGCCTTTGAGTGAGGGCATTTTGAGCAGTTGGGTGCTTCAAAGTTCGCCTCCGTCGAGCAACGAAGCCAAAATTGCTGCCATTATGTTAATTTTCATTCAGGCAATTTTCATCAATGGTTTTATGTGGCGCTATCGAATTGGCAGTCAATTGACCTTGTTGCCAGGCATGTTCTATGCGTTGGCGGCAAGTATTTTGCCCGATTTTTTGACGCTTTCGCCCATTTTGTTGGCAAATACGTTCCTAATTCTCGCACTTTATTACCTCTTTTCCATCTATCGCCGCCCGCAAGCCGCCGATTTGATTTTTGACGTAGGCATTTGGATTGGAACCGCCAGTTTGTTCTATTTTAGCTATTGGGTGTTTATGTTTTGGGGGTTTATCGGCTTGGCAACCTTGCGCGGCATTCGCCCAAAAGAGTTTTTGATGCTCTTGATTGGCATGTTGATTCCCTATTTTTTGCTCGGCGTATATTTGTATTGGAACAATCGCTTGCCCGAATTGCTAGGAAATCACGTTTTTGGAAACGCCGCGTTTTGCGATTTTGCGTTTCCATTGACAGACACGATGACTTATTTGAAATTTGGCATGTTGGGCGCGCTCGTTTTGTTGTCCATGTTTAGTGCCGCTTCGAGCGGACGACGCGATGTTTCGACCGAAAAATTTGTAAATATTTTATACTGGATGCTCGTCATTTCGGCGGCAACTTGGGTGGCGCAACGACACGTGGGTCTGAGCAATTTGCAGGTTTTGTCGCTGCCGTTGGGCTTGTTGTTGTCGTTGGCAGTCTTCAAAATCAAGGAAAGTTTTGCCGAAACCTTGCATTTCTTGTTGTTATTGGTCATTTTGATTGTCCAATACATGTATAAATTGAGTTAAATATATTTTAAGTTTTTTTATGAAATATAAAAAAAAATCGCCTCATGTGTGTATGTGAGGCGATTTTTTTTTTGAAAATATTTTTGTTTTTGTTTTGTCTCGCGCGTCGTGCTTGGTGTTGATATTTTTTAAATCGTCTGTTTTCCAATTTCCTTAAAAAGTGTTGAAAAATGCTCAAAAAGTCGTCAATATACTGGGGGGGGGCATTTTTTTGAGTCCCCCCGAATGGAAGAAGCAAAAGTTGAGACGATTAAAGAAATATCAACGCCGAAAATGGAAAACGATAGATTTTGAAAACAAAAATTTTTTTATCCCAAAACAGACAATGCCAACGCCAAACTTTCCCGCATTTTGGTGGCATCGGGTTTCGTTTTTGAAACGGTGCGAACGCCATATAAAAAATTGGACAAAAAAGTCGCCAGATACTGGGGGGGGGCATTTCTATTAAATTCGCCAAGTGCTTGCCCTTCTCGAATGAGCGTTTCAAACGTTTGCTCGAAAGAATAGACATTATTGGTCACAAATTGACAAATATCAGGGTCTAACAATGCCATTTCAGACGTAGCATTGGCTAAAAGACAACCGCGTGGCTCTTGCTTAGCGTCCAAAGATTCGTCCATCAAAAACTCGGCAAAAGCAATGAGTTGCGCCTTCGGCGACGGCTTTTTCAACGCCATGACCGCTTGGATATTTTGGTTGGATTGATGTTGATAAAACGCCAAAATCTTCAAAAATAATTGCTTTTTATCGCCAAAAGTATCGTACAAACTTGCTCGATTGATGCCCATTCCTGTCACCAAATCTTCCATTGACGTGGCGTTGTAGCCTTTTTTCCAAAAGACTTGCATGGCGCGTTCGAGAACGGCTTCTTCCTGAAATGCTTTGTTACGTGGCATTTTTAACGTTTTTTATAATTTTTTTCCTATAAAACGGATAACAGAACCGATGCCTTGATGATAAGTCCCTTCCAAAAGGTGGACTTCGGTTTCTTCTAATTTTAAGATTTCAAAGTTCGGAAAATCATTTTTTATTTCTTCTATCGAAAACAACATATCCAAATCTTGTGGACCGCCCACATCTGGATTTTTTTCTCGATACGTTATATGGTTTTTGCTAAACGCTTCAAAAATTACGATGCCGCCCGTTTTCAAATAAGTTGCCAATTTTTGATGATACGCCGACTTTATGGACGCAGGAAAATGGGCATAAATCAAGCCCAAATAATCAAAATTATTGGGAGAATAATTCATTTTATCCAACGTTCCAACTTGAAAATCGAGCGAAACGCCGTGTTTGGCAGCCAACATTAACGCTTTTTTCTGACCTTCTTCGCTCAAATCAAAGGCGTAAACATCAAAACCCAACGTAGCCGCAAAAACGCCATTTCGACCTTCGCCTTCGGCGGGCAACAATAATTTCCCTTTTGGCAATTTCGATAATTCGGCTTTAAAAAATTCGTTTGGTGTTTCGCCGTAGGCAAATTCGGCTGCGCCGTAGCGATTATTCCAAAATTCAGACATCATTTTGATTCAATTTTAGTACAAAGATAGCCCTATTTTAGAATAAGCATTCCAAAATAGGGCAAAAAAAATTTAAAAAATTATTTTTTACGACTTACCATTGAACAGCCGTTCCGCCGTCCACCAAAAGTTCTGCGCCCGTCACATACGAACTGTCGTCGGAAGCGAAAAAGACGGCTGCTTTCGCAATTTCAGCCGCTTCGCCAAAACGCGCCATCGGGATTTTGGGGATAAAACTGGCGGCAAATTCGCCCAATTTTGCTTCGTCCATGCCCAATTTGCTATAAATTGGCGTTGAAATCGCGCCTGGACTGATGGTGTTGACGCGGATTTTTTGACCCGCAAATTCATACGCCAACGTTTTGCCCAAATGTACCAACGCCGCTTTTGACGCGCCATAAGCCGCATTGCCGGGCATGGTGCTATGCGCCAAAAACGTAGCGTTAAAGATAATCGAAGACCCTTCGTTGAACAACGGCAACAGCGATTGAACCGTGAAAAACGCACCTCTGAAATTGATGTTCATGTTGTTGTTGAACGTTTCGAGCGTCATTTCGGCAAATGGGGCAAATTGCGCCACGCCTGCGTTGTAGAACAAAATGTCTAATTTTTCGATGCCTTTTGCTTTCAATTGGTTGTCAATCAAGCGGAGGTCTTCCATTTTTGCTGCGTCGTTGACGATGCCAATTGTGCCAGAACCGAGATTTTTAGCCGCTTCCGCCACCGCTTCGGGATTGCGTCCCGTGATGACAACTTGTGCGCCTTCGGCAATAAATGCTTCGGCTGTTGCGTAGCCGATGCCACTGTTTCCGCCCGTGATGAGGGCAATTTTTCCTTTTAACTTGCTCATAATCAATTATTCATTTTGGAACAAACGTTCCATTTTAGTTTAAAAAAATTCCGTTTGATTTGCTTCAAACGGTTTGATGGCGCAAAGGTAAACATTTTGGAACAATTGTTCCAAAATAATTTTCTTTTTTTTACTTTTTTTTTGAAAAAAAGTCTTTTGCCTCCTCCCTTCGGGGGGATTGTGGGGGGATTTACTGGGGGGGGGCATTTTCAAGTCCCCCCTCAATCCCCAAGTAAAAGTTTGGACGATTAAAAAAATATCAACGCCGAAAATGGAAAACGATAGATTTTGAAAACAAAAATTTTTTATTCTTTAAAAAAAACCTATAAAAACGGTCGGAATACTGGGGGGTAGCTATTTTTTGAAAAAAATGATGGTTTTCAGAACCATTTGTCGTTGAATGATGTTAGTTAGGAAATAAAATTCGTAGCGATTTATGTATAAAAAATTACGCTTAATTTTGGGCGACCAACTCAATATCAATCACTCGTGGTTCAAGGAAAATGACGGCGAAACGTGCTATGTTCTCATGGAAATTTTGCCCGAAACGCGCTACGTCAAACACCATATTCAGAAAGTGGTTGGCTTTTTTTTGGCGATGCGGGCGTTTGCCCAAACGCTTGAAAATGAGCAACACAATGTAAAATATTTTCGATTAGACGATGCCGACAACGCGCAAGGTTTTGCAGAAAACATCTCAAACTTGATTCAAAAACATGATATAAAATCTTTTGAATATCAGCTGCCCGATGAATATCGTTTAGATGTTTTGTTGAAAGATTTTGCAGCAAAAATAAAATCAGAAAATGGGGTTGAAACGACGGTTTTTGATTCGGAGCATTTTTTGAGTTCCAGAATCGATTTGGCGACCGTTTTTGCAGGCAAAAAAACGTATTTGATGGAAAATTTTTACCGAAAAATGCGCATCAAATACAATCTTTTGATGGAAGCCGACGGCAAAACCCCACTCCAAGACCGATGGAATTTCGACGCAGAAAACCGCAAAAAATTACCCAAAGATTTGGTAATTCCACCCGCCAAACATTTCTATAAAAACGCATCTGACGTAGTAGAAATGTTAGAAAAAATGGACGTAAAAACCATCGGAAACATAGAAAAAAAACATTTCGATTGGTGCGTTTCAAGGGAAGAAGCCCTTGCGTTGGTGGCGCATTTTTGTCAATTTCAACTCATTCATTTTGGCACTTATGAAGATGCGATGACGCAACGAGACGGTTTTTTGTTTCATTCCAAGTTGAGTTTTGCGATAAATATAAAACTCATTTCACCGTTGGAAGTGGTTCAAAAATGTGTAAATTACTGGGAAAATCATCAAAAAACGATTGATATTGCGCAAATTGAAGGTTTTGTTCGCCAAATCATTGGTTGGCGCGAATACATGCGGGGCGTGTATTGGGCGGAGATGCCCGCCTTTGCAACGCTCAATTTTTTCAATCACCAAGCCGACTTGCCCGCGTGGTTTTGGACGGGCGAAACAAAGTTGAATTGCTTGAAAAACAGCATCGGTCAATCGCTCGACAAAGCCTATGCACACCACATTCAACGACTGATGGTGACTGGTGCTTTTTCGCTACTTTTGGGCGTGCATCCAGACCAACTCGATGCGTGGTATTTGGGGATTTACATGGACGCAATCGAATGGGTCGAAATCACCAACACACGCGGCATGAGCCAATACGCAGACGGCGGCATTGTGGGGACAAAACCTTATGTCGGGTCGGCAAATTACATAGACAAAATGAGCGATTATTGCCAAAATTGTCACTACGACAAATCGCTTCGATATGGACACAAAGCCTGTCCGTTTAACAGTTTGTACTGGGATTTTTATGACCGACACCGCGATAAATTGGCAAAAAATCCACGCATCGGCATGATGTATCCGATGCTCAATAAAATGTCGGCGGACGAATTGGAAAAAATCTTGAATCAAGCTGCTTTTTACAAGGAAAATGTGAACGATTTATAATTACAGTTTAAAATTATTTAGAATGAATCCTAAATTAATCATCAATATTTTGATTGGTTTTATGTTGCTTGGAACCGCCCAAAATGTATCGGCTCAAAAAACATTAAAATCAAAAAAAACTAAAAAAGAAACCAATATGGCAACCAATGTTTTAGGCACAACGCTCCAACCTTGCTGTTTTGACCCCAAAACGGGCTATTTCAGAGACGGTCATTGCCGAACGCGCATGGACGATGCGGGTACGCACGTGGTTTGCGCCGTCATGACACAAGAGTTTTTGAGTTTTACGAAGTCGCGAGGCAATGATTTAGAAACGCCTTTTCCTGAATACGAATTTCCGGGATTAAAACCTGGCGACAAGTGGTGTTTGTGCGTGCTGCGATGGAAAGAGGCATTGGACGCAGGCGTTGCGCCGCCCGTTGTGCTGGCTTCTACGCACAAAGTGGCATTGAAATATGTGACGTTGACCGAGCTGGAACAACATGCCGTAACGCCATAAATATTTTAAAAAAAAATAACAAAATAGAAAAAGATGATAGTCATTATCGGGGCAGGAATCGCGGGGTTGACCTGCGCAAAATATCTGAAAGAACAAGGAATTGAAGCCACCGTTTTAGAGTCGTCCGACGCGGTGGGCGGACGTGTACGGACAGATTTGGTCGAAGGATTCAGATTGGATAGAGGATTTCAAGTATTGCTGACGGCTTATCCAGAAGCGCGTAAAATATTGAATTACAAAGATTTATGCCTAAAACCATTGCCATCGGGCGCACGAATTCGACATGGAAACACTTTTTTTGTCATGCCCAATCCATTGAAAAATATTACAACGGCTCCGCAAGCATTGTTTGCGCCAGTTGGCAATTTTTGGGATAAATTGAAGGTCTTGCAACTCAATTTAAAAGTGGCAAACGCCGATGAACCGCGTTTCAAAGATGAAGAAAAAAGACAAACTACGCTTGATTTTTTAAAGCAATTTGGCTATTCGGATACGATTATCGCTCGTTTTTTTCGTCCATTTTTTCGAGGCGTTTTTCTTGAAACAAATCTCGAAACAGATGCTACTTTTTTCAAATTTCTATTTCGTCAATTTGCGCAGGGCGATGTCGTCGTTCCCGAAAATGGAATGCAAGCCATTCCCGAACAAATTGCGGCGCAACTTTCGCCCCAACAAATTCGGTTGAACACGGCTGTTGAAAAAATTGAGGGAAAAATTATTTATTTGACCAACGGCGAACAACTCGTGGCGGATAAAATTGTGGTTGCCACCGATGCCCGAAACGCTGCCAAATTATTGAACGAACCCATACAAACCAATTTCAATGCCACCGATTGTCTCTATTTTTGGAGTGATACGCGCCCTCAAATTTCGGGAAAATCTTATTTGATGATTAACGCAAATGTTGACGAATTGATTGACCATTTGGTCGTCCTTTCTGACATCTCGCCCGCATACGCGCCCACAGGAAAGACCTTAATTTCGGTCAGTCTCGTAGGAAAACATACTCATTCGGAGGCGGATTTAATCCAAAAAATACAAACAGAATTAGGCAATTGGTTTGGCAAAAATCACGTTTGGCAACATCTAAAAACCTATAAAATCCCCGAAGCATTGCCACAATATTTTGAAGCCCCCCCCCAGTATAATGCCCTAAAAATCAATGATTTTACCTATCGTTGCGGCGATTATGCGGCTTATCCTTCTTTAAATGCGGCGATGAAAACAGGACGAATCGTAGCAGAAATGCTAACAAAAAATTAGAAAAAACGCCTAAAATCAAGGTTTTCTATTGCGACTTGGAATCACATGTTTTGCCAAAATTCGTTTTGCGTTGGCTTGGCTTTCATCGTTTTGTTTCACCGTCCACAAGGTGGTGTTGGCATCGCGAGAAGCGGTTTTTAAGTCAATAATTGGTTTGAAATAATCTCTTTCAAGGTCAAAATGATAAAATTGTGCGTCTAATTGCGTCATTTTTGATAAATCGTGAATCAAAAAAGCAGGCAAATTTTTAAGTTCAGGAACCCATTTTTTGATGAAAACCGCTTCGGCATCGTGTTTTTGAGCGTTAAATTTCGGATTATACGTCCGTATCGTGTTCACGCCCGTCACGCCCGCTTGCATTTGAAGTTGAGAAAAATGAATGCCCGGTTCGTAGTCCAAAAACATTTTTGCCAAATGCCCAACGCCCGCTTGCCAAGGCTGCCAAAGCGTGTGGGTGAGAAAAGAAACGACCATTGCCCGCATCCGAAAATTGAGATAACCCGTCTCGCGCACGCAACGCATGCACGCATCTACGAGCGGAAAACCAGTTTTTCCCGTTTTCCAAGCCGTCAAAAAATCGTCGTTTGTGACGATGCGTAAATCGTCGTAAGCGGCATTTACATTCTGAAATTCCATTTCGACTTCGCTCTCAAATTTTTGCATAAAATGGTCGCGCCAACGCAATCTATCTGAAAATTGTTCCATGTTTCGATTGCCGATTCTATGCTCATATTGCTGCGAAAACTGATATATTTGTCGGCTCGACAAACAACCCCACGCCAAATAAGGCGAAATGCGCCCGCAATGAAAACGCGCCGTTTCGGGCTTTGAAATGTTTTTCATATACGCCTTTCCGCGTGTTTCGAGAAACGTTTTTAGATATTTCCACGCCATCGTTTCGCCGCCTTCTTGAAAATTTGGGTTGCGTTGCGTAATTTCAAGCGGCAAAGATGCCCCCCCCAGTATTTCAATGGTTTTTTCTGAAAAATCAACCATTTTGAGCTTCGTCAAATCTGGATTTTGCATTGGTTTTTTCGCAATCTCAAACCAATCTTCTTTCCAAGTTTTACGATGGTTTAAACCCCGAAAAATGCCACTTGTTTGACTTTCCAACCATTGAATCCCGTTTTTTTTAAACCATTTTTTCAAGCGTTTGTCGCGCTCAAAAGTGAGATTCACCCCAATTTCCTGATGCGAAAAAACGTTTTTTATATCGTATTTTTCAAAAATATTTTCAAAAACAAAATCAGATTCATTATAAAAAATAAATACTTTTAAATTATTGATTTTCAAACGATTGTTGATATCCAAAAGGCTTTCATAAACAAATCGCAGGTGTCGAATATCGGTGTCATAATGTTGCATCACAGACGGCTCGAAGATGTAGAGCAACAACGTGCGCACGCCCCTATTTGCCGCCCTGACCAACGGCTCGTGGTCGTGCAACCGCAAATCTCTTTTGAACCAAACAACATTAATTTCTTCTTTCACCTTATTCTTTTTTCAACATTTTTCTAAAAAAACCTCCAAAATACTGGGGGGGGGCATTTTTTTAAAAAAAATATTTTTGTTTTCAAAATATTTTCCACTTCGTGCTTGGTGTTGATATTTTTTTCATCGTTTCAATTCCATTTTTCATAAAAATATCCGCTAAAAAAAAATGATTCATTTATAATCAAGAGATTAACAATGAATCATTTTTTTTGTTGAAAAAGGAGATTTATTTTCTCATTTCTATTTGGTCTTGCGTGCCACCGAAGATGATTTCACGCGCCATTCCCGTCAGAAAATCGTGCGGAAAGCCCAATTCAATTTTGCTGACTTCGTCCAAACGCAACATCATTTCGTCGGGAATGGTGACATTCACACACGCCAAACTGTCATCTAATTGGTGCGCCCGACTTGCGCCCACAATCGGAATCACCGATTGGTCGCGCTGCCGCGTCCATTGCAACGCCACCGCCGCCGCGGGAACGCCCAATTCTTGCGCAATTTTCACGGTTTCCGCCGCAATAATTTGGCTACGGTCGTTGCGACGCAGACTTTGTTCAGGCACACGCCCGTTTTCGCCTTTCAAATATTTGCCCGTCAACGCACCGCCGCCGATGGCTCCCCAAGGTGTAACCGACAAACCCAAACTTTTTGCCATCGGCAACAATTCACGCTCAGGCGTACGCGCCAGCAAACTGTATTCGATTTGTAAGCCCACAAAAGCCTCCCAACCGCGCAAATTTGCCATCGTATTCATTTGGCTCACGACCCACGCGGGCGTGTCCGAAATGCCGATGTAATGCACTTTTCCCGAGCGAACGAGGTCGTCCAAACCGCGTAAAACCTCTTCCACAGGGGTCGTGAAATCCCACGCATGCACCCAAAAGAGGTCAATATATTCGGTGTCCAAACGCTTCAAACTTTCATCAACCGAGCGCATCATGTTTTTTCGATGATTGCCACTAAAATTTGGGTCGCCCTTACGGTCAAACAAAGTATATTTGGTGGCAACTACAAAACGATGCCTGTCACTTTTAATAAATTCGCCCAAATACCGTTCTGACGAACCTTCGGTATAGCGATTTGCGGTGTCCAAAAAGTTGCCGCCCGCATTCACAAAGCGGTCAAATAGTGCTTTTGAGCCTTCATAATCTGCGCCATAACCCCATTCCGTTCCAAAAGTCATCGTACCCAAACAGAGTTCAGAAACCCGCAATCCACTTTTTCCAAATAATTTATATTTCATCTTTTTAAAAATATTTTTTTTAATTAAAAATTATAAAGCGTTATAAACAGAAAAAACGGCTTGATGTTTCATAAAACCCGAAAAAAAGACTACCCCCCAGTA
>JBJOPA010000101.1:0-3506 GCA_046051005.1 Bacteroidota bacterium | reverse complement strand
AGACAACGATTGTCAAAACGGCATCGCTCCTGCCATGAAAGCCAACGGGACAATTGGTGCAGCAAATTATTACTCACCAAACAACCCCCAGTCGCAAACAGGTGCTAACGGCTATATTCCTGATGCAAAAGGCTATCCGTTCAGCGTGACTGAATTTAAAGCCGATGCAACAGGTCGCATCGCTAGGCAAGGTGGTGTAGGCGACCAGTATCAAATCAATAGCCAACATGAGACCAAATATTATTATGGTACACCTTTTCAGGCGGAGCTTGACCGCCTCTTTGGTATTGACGTAGGGCTTGACTCACATTATCTAAAAAACACCGTGCGCGATGCCAATGGGCAGTACAGTATTTCCTATGTAGATGCGCACGGTAGAACCATTGCCACTGCGCTTTCTGGCAATGCGCCAAGTGCGTTAGGTAGTTTGAACTCGCAACCCGCAGATGCGGATATATTGCGTAAAAAACTTAATTCTACCGTCATAGACGATATTGCACTCAAAGCGACGCTTTCTTATACGCCCACTACTGGGGGGGAGCATCGGTTAGAGTATTTGTTTGACAAAGTGACCCTTCGTCAAGACTCTTGTTCCAGTTTCTGCGCCGAATGTGCCTATGACCTCGAAATCTTGGTGACTGCCGACGATTGCGCGATAGGGCAAATTTTCAAAGGCGTTTGGAAAAACTATCAGCCCAATGTGACCAGTTGTACGCTCGGTAATGCCAGTACATGGACATTCAATCCTACTTACGTGATGCCCAACGGAAGCTCTTTAGCTAACCTCAAGCTGATGTTGCAGGACGGCAAAACGTTGCAAGTGAGCAAAATTTTGCGGGTCAGCGAATCGCAACGAGAGCTGCACTTACAAAAGTTCTTGGCATCGTGTACGCTTCCTGTTGATTCTTTTTATCGCCCCGATTTCTCGTCGTGTTTGGAAGACAACGGTGCACCCAATTTGACTTGTGATAAATGTAAAGATAAAAAATATAGAGCAGAATTTGAAGGAAACTATCGCCTTTCAAATCCGGATGCTTCGTGGGAAAGCATGAATGCTGCTTTCGAGGCGCAATGTAGCCGTGATTGTCAACGTGATTGTGATGCCCTTCTCGAAACGATGCTCGTTGATGTGTATCCGAACGGGCAATATGGCTTAAAAGATAATACGAATGAGCCATTAGACGAGTTTTCTGTTTACAATGACAATTACTGGCGAAATGTCAACTATACCGACCGAAATGGCAATCCGATTCGGGTAAACATTAATGGTATAGATTTCAACCCCACTGAACTCACGATAGCCGAGTTTAGACGACGTTTTCAGCGCGATTGGGCATATGCATTGGTGCATAAACACCCAGAATATTGCTATTACGAATGGTGTCGAGACAATTCACAAGAAGAAAACGTGTTTGGAGATACGTTGTCCTTTAACACCTTTATGCGCTTTGTGAGTACACAAATTAGTAATGTCAGTGACCATGAGGAATTGAAAGAATTGTTTGCAGATAGGAGTTTTATTTCAACACTTGTTAGGGATAATATCAATCCTGACCTATTTGGTGTCATCAATACCGCAGACCCTCGAACGGGTATGTCTATCGGTGATTTAGCGGCAACTTTGGTCTTTTGTACATCTCAAAATGCCCAAAATACTGGGGGGGGGGCAGATTGCAAGCCTTGGAAGCTTTTTTTAGAAAATCAATGTGAAAAGAAATTTAAACTATTCTACCAACGGCTCCATACGTTCTACATCGCCAATCGTCGCAATGCACTTTTGAAATTAAGAGACGAAAAAATCAGCGAAACGTGTCGTATGACAAGACAAAAAGTAATTGATTTCAATCGAGCAAATCGAGCAAATCCAGAAAGTGAA
Organism: Bacteroidota bacterium; assembly: GCA_046051005.1. GTDB lineage: Bacteria > Bacteroidota > Bacteroidia > Chitinophagales > Saprospiraceae > JAAFJT01. The sequence goes on along the minus strand of JBJOPA010000101.1, from coordinate 1,630 downwards.
GAAAAAGACAAAGAACTGCGGGTTTTCGATTGGTCGCAATTGCCTATTCCAACCGATGTGGACCAAGCCACGCAGCAAAGTCAACAAGACCTTGAACTTGCTTACAAAGAAAACTGCGAAGGCAACGCCGAGTTTTGGTTGCAACAACTCAATGTTGCCACTACCGATCCTTTGTACGACAAAATGAAAGCCTATTTCACGAAGGTTTGTGCAGCAGGGGCAGACCAACAGCATCCCAATGGCTCATTTGATGTCAAAAAAGATGAAAATGGCAATTACACCACTTGCGTAGAGGTAACTGCGGAGGACATGATTAATGGAAATAGCGTTTGCTTCCGTTCTATTATTGAAGTTTATCAATACTTTATGCCTACACGTGCGCAAAAGATTTGTAACCTTGAAGACTCGTATTACAACCTCACCACGCCAGGTTGGTATGGAAAACAATACGAACCCCTGCAAATCAATAATCTGTTAGAAGACAAATATGCGATCTGCGAAAGATTGAAATTTTTGAGAAATCAAGAATGTTTGTCCGAAGAACATCGGCAAAACGATACGGCTTTTGTTGAATATATCAATACGTTGTCGGCGGTGCAAATGTCGGTTGAAGAACTCAAAATGTTAATGTCTGCCTGTGACCCCCAAGCACCGGATTGCGACAAAGACTTTGGCGACGATCATGTCATGGTTTCGCCAGCGTTACAAACAGGCGTTTGCAAAAGTTGTGAAGAAATTGAAAAAGTCGTAGCAGGTTTCGAATGCAATAACTTGGTATCATTCGTGGACTATAAAGCATTGCTCATCAAATATTTGAATCACAAATTAGGTTTTAATCTAACGGAATTAGAGTATTCTACTTTCTTTGATAAATGTAAAAAAAGAAAAGAATATCTATCTGGTGAAATTTATTTTGATTCTCCAACGCCTCAAGAGTTGCAGGCTATAGAGCCTATTCCTTGCGAACCCATGCTATGCCCCAACTCGGAGCGAGAAATGTATGAAGAAGTGGACGATGTCTCCTGTGCAGACCGGGTGCGCGACGAAGCCAGAATCCGCGCCATAGAAGCCCATGCCCAGTACATCGAGCAGCGCAAACGCGAGTTCGTGGCTTGGTACAACCAAAAATGTATAGATGGTGCGAAAGAAAAAGAATCTTTCACCTTCATCGCGCCCATGAAAATGCACCATTATACGCTCTATTACTACGACCAAGCGGGCAATCTCGTGAAAACAGTGCCGCCTGCGGGAGTCGTTCTTTTGACACCTGCACAGTGCCAAGCCGTAGAGAATTTAAGAAAATCAGGAGAAAATTTCGATGCGGGATACCATCCGCAGTGGGGAACTGTTAGACCATATCATCATCTTAAAACCTTATATTGGTTCAACTCCCTCAATCAAGTCATCAAACAAAATACGGGCGAAGCTGGTGATGCTCACTTTTGGTATGATGCACTCGGTAGGCTTGTGCTGTCGCAAAACGCAAAGCAATATGATGAAGGCAAGTTAAGTTATACAAAGTTCGATGCACTGGGCAGAACCATTGAAGTGGGGCAAATTCATACGCCGCACAATGGTATAGGTCCAATAACACTTCCTGATGTGTCTATTGAAAGTGGTTATGAGCAAG
>JBJOPA010000100.1:0-8422 GCA_046051005.1 Bacteroidota bacterium | reverse complement strand
CCAGAAGACACCTTTTTTTTGTTTTTTGACCGTTCTTTTGACGAATCTTTTGTCTTTGGTTCCAATGTGGTTCCAATTGAGGTTTTTCCGCAGGCGCGACACCCGTTGCTCTATCGTTGGTGGTTCGAGTGGTCGTTGCCGAAGGCATTGCGTCGCTATGAAATTGACGTGTTTTATTCGCCCGACAATTTTTGTTCGCTCTCGACGACCGTTCCGACGGTTTTGGTGGTGCATGATTTGACGTTTAAGTATTTTACCGAAGGCGTTTCAGAAGCCAATCAACGATTTTATGAACGTTTTATGCCCAAATTTTTGATGAAAGCCGATAAAGTATTGACGGTTTCAAAATTTGTGCATCAAGATATTTTAAAAAATTTTAAACTCAAAAATAGAGATATTACCATTTGTTACAATGGTTGTCGCGCCGAATTTGTTCCCATTTCCGAAAAATGCAAGCGTCGCACCCGTGCGTGGGTGATGAACGGCGAAGCCCAAAAAGGCTTTTTGCCCGAAGATTGGCTGCTGCCAGAAGAAACAAATGGAGAATATTTTTTATACGTAGGTTCTATTCACCCGCGTAAAAACGTCAACCGATTGATAGAAGCATTTGATATTTTCAAGCGGAAAACACAGGGCGAGTTCAAATTGGTGATTGCGGGTCGTCGCGCATGGGGGACGGATTCGGTAGAAGAAGCCCTCAAAAATATGGAATATCGCGAAGATGTGATGTTTTTGGATTATGTTTCTAACGAAGATTTGCCCAAATTGGTGGGCAGCGCGTTTGCGATGGTCTATGTTTCGTTGTTTGAAGGTTTTGGCGTGCCGATTTTGGAGGCGATGAATGCCGATGTGCCAGTCATCACGTCCAATGTCAGTTCGATGCCCGAAGTGGCGGGCGACGCGGCGTTGCTCATCAACCCGATTGATGTGATAGAAATTGCTGATGCGATGCAACAATTGTTCGAAAACCCTACGCTTCGGGAAAAATTAGTCGAAAACGGAAGACAACAACGACAAAAATTTGATTGGAAAAAAACTTCTGAAATTGTGTATGATACGTTGGTCGAAGTTTCCAAATAATAAAAAATAAAATTCAAAAACCCCTATTTTCAAGTCGAAAATAGGGGTTTTTTGATGAATATACTGGGGGGGGACTTAAATTATGAATTTGTAGCCCACGCCGCGTACCGATTGAAAATAGGTTGGGTTGGAAGGGTCGGGTTCAAAATATTTTCGGAAAGACAGCACAAAATTGTCAATCGTTCGGGTGGACGGGAAAACGTCGTAGCCCCAAACGAATTGCAAAATGTGATTTCTAGAAACGACTTCATTTTTTCTTTCAATCAACAGTTTGAGCAACATGGCTTCTTTTTTTGTCAAGTGAAATTCGCCTTGATTTCCTTTTGCATCGAAGGTGACAAAATTTATCCAATAATCGCCAAAATGGTAGGTTTCTAATTCTTCTGCCACTTGTTTTTGGCTTCTTTTCAAGAGATTTTGTACGCGCAAGAGCAATTCTTCGAGTGTAAAAGGTTTTGCCATATAATCGTCTGCACCTTTTCGCAAGCCTGCAACTCTGTCTTCGGGCGTGTCTTTTGCGGTGAGGAAAATGACGGGTATTTCGCTATTTAAGATTCGGACTTGTTCGCAGATTTCCAGCCCGCTCATGGCAGGCAACATGATATCGAGAATTAAGAGGTCAAAGTGTTGTTCTCTAAACATAACGATGGCATCTTTTCCGTTGTCGGTATCCACGACGGTGTAGCCTTCGATTTCTAAATTCATTTTCACCAAATCCCTAATAGATTCTTCATCTTCGACTAATAAAATTCGCATAGACAATTTTTTTTTGTTTAAAATTAAGTTAAAAGTTGGTTGTGAACCGACGATTTTAAATTTATTGTAGTGCTAGATGATTCAAAAAGTTAAATGAAATTTAAATTTAGACGCAAAATATAAAAAATAGACACAAATAAAAGTCTTTTTTTACAGAAATGTGACATCGTAAAAATAATTATTTTTTAATATTTTACGAATTTAGAAATGGATTGATTCAATCTAACGCAAAAAAAATGATGTTATTACATGATTTTCTTTTAAGACTTTAAAATAATTTTAAATATCGTACCTTGCGGCTTGTTGTTTGAAATGGAAATGATGCCTTTGTGTTGTTGAACCACTTCTTTCACGATGAACAAACCCAAGCCCGTGCCTTTGGTTTGGCGGTGGTTTTCGTCGCCAATTCGGTAGAATTGCTTGAAAACGCGGTCTTTTTCTTTGTCGGGGATTCCCAAACCATTGTCGGCGATGGAAACCCAAATTTTTCCTTTTTCAAAACCGTAATTCACCGCTACGACGGGTGCGGTTTTGTCGCCATATTTGACGGCATTTTCGATTAAATTGACAAAAACGGACATCATTCCAAGACGGTCGGCTCTCAAAATGGGGATTTCGCTGCCTTCCAACACAATTTTTGCCTGCGGCGATTTTGTCTGAATATGTTGAACAATGTCTGCCAAAAAAGGTTGTACGCTGATTTCCTCTTTTTCGATTTTATAGGTCGAGCCAAGTCGCGTCGAAAACAACAAATTTTCGATGAGCGTTGCCAATCTTTCCGATTCTTTCAAGCCGTTGGTGGCAACTTTGTTGAGTTGCGCTTCGGTGAGTTGTCGTTTTTGAATGGTATCGAAGCCCAATTTCATCGAAGCCAACGGCGATTTTAGCTCGTGCGTGATGGACAGCAAAAAGTTATTTTGCATTTTCACGGTTTGCAACTCGCGTCTGTAACTGCGTTGAATGGCGAAAATGATGCTGCCCAAAAAGAGGAGTGCAAATGCGCCTTCCCAAAAAATCATATTCTTTTTCCGTTCGTATTTACGGATTAATTCCAAGTACGGTTTTTGTTGCGTCACATACATCGAGTCGCGTTCGGCAAAAGCGATGTCTTTGAGGTCAATTTGGGTTTCGGCTTTTAGGGCTTCGCTGCGCATCATGAAGTGAACTTCGCTGCGCATGGCAGCGTCCGTTTGCCTGTCGAGCAGATAGATAGACCACATAAACGCCGCCAACAGATAGACAGAAACAAAAATATTAAGCAGTTTTCGCCATTGGGTACTCCGAAGATATTGTATTATTTTCATCTCTTTCTAATCCTCTATTTTTATAATCTGCAAATGTAAGTAATGTTTCTACAAGTCAAATATTTTAAAAATGCTTTTGACGCAAATTTGACCGAAACAAAGGCATTGAACGCTGTAAAAACTATAAAAAAGGGCAAATATACTGGGGGGGGGGCATTTTTACGGCGTTTGTCGGCGAAAATTAAAATCAAAAAAAATATTTAATATTATTTTCAAAAAAGCACTATTTTTGCCTCCATTAAATAAAAAATCAATTTTCTGTCTAAAATTACTACTAAATCGTAAAACATTCAAAATCAGAATGAAAAATACCTTAATCGCGACCATTTTTGCGGCGCATTTGCCTTTGTTTTGGGCGTGCGGCGCGTCAAAACCCGTTAGCGGACAAATCATGAAACCAATGGAAACCTACGCAAAAGAAGAAGTTTTACCCCCGCTCACGCCCTCGAATGTCAACGTGCCAATCAATTTTAAAGCCGCCGACATTGAGCAATTGCTGAACAGAAAAATTACAGGCGTTATCTACGACGACCAATCTTTTGACGGCGACGACCTCAAATTACGCGCCACCAAAACCCAAAATATCAACATTCAATTGTCGGGTTTGACGATGAATTATCGCGTGCCGATTAGCATTTGGATGTTCAAAAAGCTGTTTTCAAGCGGCATCACAGGCGTGCGCGGACTCGAAGCCGAAGGCGAACTTGCCCTCATTTTTCGCACCACGCTCAACATTCAGAACGATTGGACGTTGAAATCACAGACCGAAGTCGTCAGTTACGAATGGATTAAAAACATGGCACTCAAAACAGGACTCGGAAACGTGGACGTGAAATACATCGCCAATCGGTTTCTCGAAAGCTCACGCGCTACGCTGGCGGGTTCGATTGACAAAGCCATCACGGAATCGGTGGATTTGCGCAACCAAATCGGCAACGCTTGGCAAGTCATGCAAACGCCCATCAAAGTCAGCGACGATTACAGGATGTGGGTAAAAATTACGCCGCAAAACGTTTCGATGACTCCGTTGCAAAACGCGGGCGACAAATTGCAAAGCGTCATCACGGTGAGCGGCATCACGGAAGTGAAATCGGGCGAAACTACGCCGTCGTTTTTGTCAAATACAAATTTACCGCCATTTCAAATGAAAAATATAGCAGACGGAAGCGATTTTTTGGTGAATTTGACCAGCGACATTCCCTACGCCGAAGCCGAACGATTGGCAAATAAAATGATGGTCGGACAAGTTTTTGAGCCAAGTGGGAAAAAAATAAAGATTGAAAAAATACAATTATTTGGACAAAATGATAAAATAATTGTCAACACCACGCTTTCGGGTGCGTACAATGGCAGCATTTATTTGATTGGGAAACCCGTTTTCAATGCCGCCAACAACACCATTGAGTTGAAAGATGTGGATTATGAACTCAATACCCGTAGTTTTTTGGTGAAAAGTGCGGCTTGGTTGTTCGACAAAACAATTATTCGGAAAATTCAAGAATCTGCCAAATTTGATATTTCTCCTCAATTGACGGGCATGCAAGATATGTTGAATAATATGTTGAGAGAATATAGATTCAACAACAATGTGACGATTCAAGGAAATGTAAGCGGTTTGAAAGTCAATGAAATGTTGCTGACAAAATCGGGTATTCGGACTTACATCACATCAAGCGGAAATTTGAATATGAATTTGGGCGGTTTTTAATTTTGTTTTTTCTCAAAAAAGCATAAAAAAATGCCCCCCCCCCAGTATATTCCCCCCTCAATCCCCCCGAAAGGGGGAAGTAAAGCCAATAATAATTTGTTGGACAAAAATAAAATATGATTTGGATTTTAATATCGTTGTTGTTGACGGCATTTTTTTCGGGTGCGGAGATTGCGTATGTTTCCGCCAATAAATTGCTGGTGGAACTGCGTCGCAAGCGCATGGACAACGGGGCGAGCCGAATTTTGTCGCGTTTCTATGACCAACCTGCCCGTTTTCTCGGGACGATGTTGGTGGGGCATAACATTGCGTTGGTGATGTTTACGATTTTGATGACCGATTTGCTCACGCCTTACGCGGAGCCGTACATTGCCGACGAGTTTTCGAGGTCGCTGGTTTTGACGGTCATCATCACGTTTGTGGTATTGATTTTGGCGGAATATTTGCCGAAAAGCATTTTCAAAACTTATGCCGACCGCGTGTTGTTTTGGTTTGCTTATCCGCTTCGATTTTTTCAAATTTTATTGGCAATTCCGACCAATTTATTGACGTTTACTTCTACTTTTTTGCTCAAAACGTTTTTCAATGCGCCGCCTTCGGTGTCTGCGGAAACGGTTTTCACGCGAGGCGATTTGGAATATCTCATCAATTCGAGTTTCGTAACCGATTCCAGTCAAAACGATTCGCAAAATCACGCCATTGATACGCAATTGTTTAATAATGTATTGCAATTAAAAGATATTCGTATTAAGAAATGTATGATTCCGCGAGCGGAAATTGTTCATTTTGAAGTGTCAGAATCCGTTGAAACCTTGCGCGAATTGTTTGTTACAACCAAAATTTCAAGGATTTTAGTCACCGACGGAAATTTAGACGAGGTGTTGGGTTATATCCACCATCAACAAATGATGCACCGATTGGCGGACGTGAAAAGTCAAATTCGCGCCATTGATTTTGTGCCAGAAGTGATGCAAGCCGATGATTTGATGGAGCAATTTGTCGCTCAACGCACCAATATTGCGGTTGTGGTGGACGAATTTGGCTCGGTTTCGGGCTTGATTACGCTTGAAGATGTGTTGGAACAAATTTTTGGAGAAATTGAAGACGAATATGACCGCGAAGAATTTGTGGAACAACAAATCGGCGAACGAGAATGGTTGTTTTCAGGACGAATGGAAACGAAATACTTGAACGAAACCTATCATTTAGAACTTCCTATTAGCGAAAATTATCATACACTTTCGGGACTTTTGGTGAAAGAAATGGGAAATATTCCGCCGCAAGGCGAAAAAATGGATATTGGAAATTATACGTTCATCGCCGAACTCGTCACCGAAACTCGCATCGAAACCATCAGAATTTTCTATTCGCCCAAACTTTCTGATAATTAATGCCTTTTTTGGGGGCTTATACTGGGGGGGGGCATTTTCCATTAAAAAAAATTTAAATTTAAGATTTTTATATGAAAAATAAAGTAGATGAAAATAATTTGCCGATCGAAACGCCTGATGCACCGCCGCCGATACTCGGCACTTGGAATCGGCTCTACGTGTTGGTGTTGTTGATGCACGCTGTATTCATTTTTTTATTCTATTGTTTCACAAAAATTTATCAATAGGGTAGTGTCGGATTTCAACTTTTCAAAGAATAATTAACGGTTAAGAGCCGAAAAAAATATTTTATGCAACTTCATTGGATTGACTGGCTTATTTTGTTTGGAACTTTGATTGCCATCACGTTGTACGGCATGTGGCGCACACGCGGGCAAGCCGACATGAAAACCTACTTAATGGGCAATCGAACGCTGAAATGGTGGACGATTGGTTTGAGCATCATGGCGACGCAAGCGAGTGCGATTACGTTTCTTTCGACGACGGGTCAGGGCTATGAAAAGGGCATGGGTTTCGCGCAATTCTATTTTGGTTTGCCGATTGCGATGGTGGTGTTATCTGTTTTTTTTCTTCCAATTTTCTATAAACTCAATGTCTTTACGGCATACGAATACCTCGAAAAGCGGTTTGACGTTCGGTCGCGCTATTTTGTGGCGTTTTTGTTTTTGTTGTCGCGTGGCATGGCGGCGGGGCTGACGATTTACGCGCCCGCCATCGTTTTGTCCACCATTTTGGGTTGGGAAATGTGGGTTACGATTTTGGCGTTAGGAATTTTTGTAATTTCTTATACCGTTGTGGGCGGTTCAGAAGCGGTGAGTGTGACGCAACAGCAACAAATGACGGTCATTTTGAGCGGTTTGGTGGTCGCTTTTGTCGTCATGATTTATAAACTTCCCGACGGCGTGGGCTTGCACAACGCGCTCCGCATCGCAGGGAAAATGGACAAAACCCAAATCGTAGATTTCAGTTGGAATCTCAAAAATCGTTATACTTTTTGGACGGGCATGTTGGGCGGAACGTTTTTGTTTTTGTCTTATTTTGGCACCGACCAATCGCAAGTGCAGCGTTATTTGGGCGGAAAATCCATGTCGGAGTCTCGTTTGGGCTTACTTTTCAATGGTTTGTTGAAAGTGCCGATGCAATTTTTGGTATTGTTTGTAGGGATTATGATGTATGTTTTTTATCAATTTACGCCTTCTCCGATTCACTTTAATCGCGAAAATTTGGCAAAATTGAACACCCCCCAGTATCAATCGGATTTGAAAAGTTTTGAAGACCAGCAAACGCTCATTTTCAATGCAAAACGCGCCGAAGTTGAAAAATTTGTAAAACAAACCGACCCCGTTGCAGAAAAAGAAAATATTGCGCGGATAAAAAGCCTTCAAAATCAGGAAAATTTGTTGCGCGACCAAGTCAAAACGCTTATCAAACGTGCCGACCCGAAGGCGGACACCAAAGACCGCGACTACGTATTCATTACTTTCATTATTCAACATTTGCCGCGTGGCATTGTGGGTTTGTTGTTGGCGGTCATTTTTTCGGCGGCAATGAGTTCAAAATCTTCGGAACTCAACGCATTGGCAACGACTTCGGTGGTGGATTTCTACAAACGTGCCTTCGTAAAAACGGCTTCCGATACGCATTACATGAAAGCCTCGAAATGGTTTACGGCGGGTTGGGGCGTGGTGGCGTTGGCGTTTGCGATGTTCGCCAACCTTTCGGAAAACTTGATTGAGGCGGTCAACATCATTGGTTCGTTGTTTTATGGTGTTATTTTAGGTGTGTTTGTGGTGGCATTTTTCTTGAAATGGATTGGCGGTTCGGCGGTTTTTTGGTCGGCGGTGCTTTCTGAAATTTTGATTGTCGTATTTTTCTTAAAAGTGGGTTTGGGCGACCCTGAATTTCCTTATTTGTGGCTCAATTTGGCGGGCTGTGTGTTGGTCATGTTTTTCGCCACCATTTTTGAATGGTTATTAAATTTCAAAAAAAATAAGAAAAAATAGTCCCCCCCCAGTATATTTGGGCATTTTTATAAAAAAAAATAATTGAAATGGAATTAAATATTAAATTGAGTGAAGCGGATTATTTGGAATATCTGCTTTTCTCGGCTTCAAAATCAGACCGAATTAAGAAGCAAACTACAAGGAACATCTTAATCGTGACATTTGCTTTTTTAGGTTTAA
>JBJOPA010000099.1:0-4505 GCA_046051005.1 Bacteroidota bacterium | reverse complement strand
CGAGAAAAAACAAGGTAACAGCACGATACATCGCGCCCGTATCCACGTAAGCGTAGTGTAGTTTCTTGGCAAGTGCTTTGGCGAGTGTGCTTTTTCCGCACGATGAGTAGCCGTCTATGGCAATGATAATTTTTTTCACAATATCTGAATCGTCTCTTTCACAGAAATAAAATCGGACACAAAGGTAAGCGAATTTTAGATTTTTTATAAATTTTATTTCTAAACATTGTAACTTTGCGGCGATTGCTGATTCCATGCTTTCTCGAAGGTCGTTTTTTAATCAAAAATGGCTTTTTCGGGGCGATTATACTGGGGGGGGGCATTTTTTTTTCTTATTTAAATTTTTTCAATAAATTTTGAAAACAAAAAAAATCAAACGCGACAAGGTGAACATCATCACGCTGGGTTGCTCTAAAAATATTGTAGATTCCGAGAATCTGATGACCCAATTGCACGGCAATGGCTTCGACGTAGCGCACGACAGCGAACGAAAAGCCAATGTAATTGTCGTAAACACTTGCGGTTTTATTGACCTTGCAAAGGAAGAATCCGTCAACACCATTTTGGAATACGCAGACTTGAAAGCCGATGGTAAAATTGATAAATTATACGTCACAGGCTGTCTTTCTCAACGTTACAAAGACCAGTTGGAAACCGAAATCCCAGAAGTTGATGCCTTTTTCGGAACGCTCGAAATGCCCGCATTGTTGGCAAAATTGAACGCCGATTACAAGCACGAACTCGTGGGCGAACGCCTCATTACGACCCCACAACATTTTGCCTATTTGAAAATTTCGGAAGGTTGCAACCGAACTTGCTCGTTTTGCGCCATTCCGTTGATGCGCGGCAAACACGTTTCCCGAACCATCGAATCGTTGGTAAAAGAAGCCAAAAACCTCGCACGCATGGGCGTAAAAGAACTCATTTTGATTGCCCAAGAGTTGACGTATTATGGTTTAGATATTTATAAAAAACGAGAATTGTCCAATTTGTTGGAACAACTTTCGGAAGTCGAAGGCATTGAATGGATTCGCTTGCATTACGCCTATCCGTCCAAATTTCCGCTCGATGTGTTCGATGCGATGGCGCGTTTGCCAAAGGTTTGTAATTACTTGGACATGCCGTTGCAACACGCCAACGATGCCGTTTTGGACCGCATGAAACGCCAAATTACGCAAGCCGAAACCCGCGAACTGATTCAAATTGCGCGGGAAAAAGTGCCAAATATTGCCATTCGCACGACGATGTTGGTCGGTTTTCCGAACGAAACGGAAGCAGAGTTTCAAGATTTATGCGATTTTATTGAAGAAATGCGTTTCGAGCGTGTGGGGGTTTTCAAATATTCACATGAAGAAAATACGTCTGCCCACGACATCGAAGACAACGTTTCGGACGACGAAAAAGAAGAACGCGCCAGCCGTTTAATGGCGTTGCAATGCACGATTTCAGAGCAAAAAAATCATGAAAAAATTGGACAAACGTTGCGCGTTTTGTTCGACCGAAAAGAAGGCGAATATTTCGTCGGGCGCACCGAACACGATTCGCCCGAAGTTGATAACGAAGTGTTGGTGAAAGCCGAAAACACGTATATCCGAATGGGCGATTTTGCGACGATTCGGATTACACAAGCGACAGAATATGACTTGTTTGGCGAATTGGTGCACTAATTTTTGAGTAAAAATGACCTGAAAACGGTCTGGATACTGGGGGGGGGCGTTTTGTGGATAAAAATGTTTTTTTTATCCACAATTCTAAAAAAATAATTTTTAACGTCATCTTTTTTAGTAACTTTGCACTCGATTTTTTTAAAAAATTTTATGAAAACAAAATTTGGATTTCCCAAATTGACATACAGAGAAAATTCCATTTGAACCAAAATCTGGATTTTTCGTTCTAAATACTCAATATTTTCTTAAACCTAAAAAATTAGGCTACACTTTGGCACTTATAAAATCTATTTCGGGCATTCGTGGCACCATTGGCGGCAAATATGGCGACAACCTCACGCCACAAGACATCGTTGAATCCGCAGCAGCTTTTGCGGCGTGGGTTCAGTCGCGCAATGGACGCAGGCGCGTAAAGGTAGTTATCGGTCGAGATGGGCGCATTTCAGGCGGCATTGTTTCGGCATTGGTGACCAATACGCTCTTGGCGATGGGCGTTGATGTCGTAGATTTGGGGCTTTCTACTACGCCAACCGTCGAAATTGCGGTTCCCCTCGAATCGGCGCAAGCGGGCATTATTTTCACCGCCAGCCACAATCCAAAAGAATGGAACGCCTTGAAATTGTTGAACGAAAAAGGCGAATTTATCTCCGCAGCAGATGGCGCGGCGGTGCTGGACTTTATCGAAAAAGGCGGCATCGAATATGCAGAAGTGGACGAACTCGGCACGTATCGGCAAGACAATTCCTATATCCAAAAACACATCGAGCAAATTTTTAAACTCGATTTGGTGGATACCGAAGCCATTGCCGCACGTGGTTTCAAGGTCGTTGTGGATTGCATCAACTCAACGGGCGCGATTTCCGTAGTTCCAATGTTAGAAGCGTTGGGCTGCGAAGTTATCGTCATCAATGGCGAAATGACAGGCAATTTTGCGCACAATCCAGAGCCATTGCCAGAAACTTTGGTCGAATTGTCGCAAACCGTGATTGCAAAAAATGCACATTTGGGCATTGCCGTTGACCCCGACGTTGACCGTTTGGCGTTCGTTTGCGACGACGGCGAAATGTTTGGAGAAGAATATACGTTGGTTGCCGTTGCAGATTATGTGTTGCAACACACCAAAGGAAACACCGTTTCTAACCTTTCGAGTACGCGGGCATTGCGCGACGTAACCGAAAAACGCGGCGGCAGTCACGCGGCGGCGGCAGTTGGCGAAGTCAATGTCGTTACCAAAATGAAAGAAACCAATGCCGTTATTGGCGGCGAAGGCAACGGCGGCGTGATTTATCCCGCGTTGCACTACGGGCGCGATGCGTTGGTGGGCATCGCTTTGGTATTGAGTTCGTTAGCAAAAGAGAAAAAATCAATTTCGTTGTTACGTGCGCGTTTTCCGCAATACGTTATTTCAAAAAAGAAATTGGACTTGCCAAAAGAAGCCGATGTAAATGAATTGTTGAGTCAGTTGAATGATAAATATTCAAAATTAAAAAATTGTACGACCAATACGATTGATGGTTTGAAAATTGATTTTGCAGATGGAAATTGGATTCACATGAGAAAATCAAATACAGAACCAATTATCAGAGTCTATGCCGAAAGCGATTCGATGGTGATTGCTGACCATTTGATTCAAAAAATGAATAGCGATATTTACGACCTCATCAATGCCTATCGCCAAGCGTTGGAACAAGATTGAGGAAAATTATAAAATCGTTTTCAAAAAAAAGCCGTTTGCTGTTGCAAATGGCTTTTTTTTGTTTTGAAATATAACTTTTTATTGGAAAAAACGTTTGAGTAATTCGTCATTGATGCTACATTTTTGGGGTTTTTACGTCCAATATACTGGGGGGGGACTAAATTTTGTTGTCCAAATGCCATTTTTCAAGAATTAAACTTTTTAAGAACTTTTAGCGATAAAAAAAATATGAAAAAGATTGTTTTGTTGTTGTCATTTGCATTTTTTACAGGAATCGCGCAAGCGCAAGACCCGCTTTTGGCAGACCAATATTTTGAAAATGGTGAATATGAAAAAGCGTCCGTCATCTACGAAAAATTGTTGAATCAGAAAATAAAAGGCGGCGGCGATTTCTATTTCGACCGTTACACCGCTTGTTTGGTGAACGACAAAAGATGGGAAGAAGCCGAAAAAGCATTGACCAAACAAATCAAAAAAGAGCCTTCAAAATCGAAATTATACGTCCTACTTGGCAACGTATATGAACAACAAGAGAAAAAAGAAGATTCGGAAAAACAATATAAAAAGGCATTAGAAAAACTGACTGCCGACCGTTTTTCGATAGAACAATTGGCGAACACCTTCAATCAAACCGATAAAGTTGATATGGCGTTGCTCACCTACGAGCGCGGCGAACAGCTCATGCGCGACAAAACGATGTTCGCAAATAGCATTGCAGAATTATATAGAAGAAAAGGCGATACGAAAAAAATGACCGCTTCGCTGTTGAATGGATTGGACGGAAATCCAGAAAATTTAGGCTATTGTCAAATGATTTTTCAACGTTTTTTTGAAACTGATGAAGATTATTCGTATTTGAAAGAACAATTATACAATAAATTGCAAGACAAACCCGACAATGCGCCTACGATTGAGTTGTTGGCATGGGTTTTTCTTCAAAAAAAGGATTACAAAAACGCTTTTCGACAACTCAAAGCGTTGGACAGAATGCAAGCAGACGAGGGTTCGCGGATTTTTGAAGTCGCTAAAAATGCAGAAAATGACAAGGATTACGACGCTGCTATCGAAGGTTACAACTACATTGCGACTGAAAAAGGCGTAAATAGTTTGTATAATTTGGAATCAAAACGGAATATGCTCAA
>JBJOPA010000098.1:0-8056 GCA_046051005.1 Bacteroidota bacterium | reverse complement strand
CCCCCCAGTAATTCCCCCCTCAATCCCCCCGAAGGGAGGAGGAAATTCATTTTTGACATAAAAAGAGCCGTTTCTACACATAGAAACGGCTCTTTTATTATGGAGTGTTAATAACGAAAACGATACAAACATACTTTTTAACGGCTTATCAACATTTTCCCACTTGAAAATCCATTTTTCCACGTAGTTTTCCACAAATATAAACCTGCATTTAAGTTTTCCACATTCATAGGTTGATAACGTGAAATTGTGTTGAAATCTATATTTTTTGATAAAACCAATTGACCATTTACGTTGAAAATCTCAATTGTGACAGCGGTTTCGGCTGCCAGTAAATTGACGAAATCAAATGTCAAAACCGATTGAGTGGGATTCGGAAAAACATATATTTCACTATTTTTTTGATGCAAATCAGCTGTTGCATTTGGGCGCGGTCGCCACGCCAATGCTCGTTGGACTGCTCGCCACGCATCAATCCGACCCCAACCGTAAGTATTGTTGGGAACAGAAGTGCCTGCGATGATGCCACAATTTTGAGCAGTTTGCATCGGTTTTGCGGTTGTTCTGATGATGCTTTCAATGGTGTCAATTTGCCCTGCCAATCTTGGATTAGCTGAAATTATCAACGCCACCAAACCCGCCACGTGTGGTCCCGCCATGCTGGTTCCGCTCAAATTGCCATACAAACCATTCGGAAAAGTCGAGTAAATGCCTACGCCAGGTGCCGAAACATCAGGTTTCATGCGATTGCTTCCGTCAATGGTGACCGAACCGCGACTGCTAAAATTGGCAATGGTGTCATCAATTCGAGTGGCACCGATAGAAAACGAGGGTTCAAAAAATGCAGGCGGTCCCGTAACGGTGTGGCAATTCGGTCCAAAATTTCCTGCCGAAACCACTACAAAAATCCCCGCCGCTCGCGTAGCGCGAACCGCCTGTTCGAGCAACGCAAAATTGGAGGGATTACAACCTTCATAGTTCGCACAATACCATGAATTGTTGATGACATGTGGAGCCAATCGCGGCTGCGGCAACCGATTTGCCAAATCCGTCGGCGCAACAAACCATTGAAAACATTCGATATAACTTGCCAATGAACCGTCGCCCTGATTCATATTTCGCGCTGCAATCCAACGTGCATCGGGCGCAACGCCAAGCGATACGTTGGGCGTTGAACCCACCATCGAACCCATCGTGTGCGTGCCGTGAATGCCGTCGTCGCAAGGCTGAACGGTGTTCACGCCGCAAGGGTTTTGGGTCGTATCGGCATGAATGGCATCGTGCCAATTGTAATTATGGTCAACAATAGTTCCCCGATTTCCGCGATATTTTCCGCGCAGAGCGGGGTGTGTCCAGTCAAAACCTGTGTCTGCGCCGCCGATGGTTACGCCTTCGCCTTTCACGCCTGCCGCCCATGCGATATCGGCTCCGATGACTTTCACGCCCCAACTGGTGTCCGCAAAATTTTTAGCAATCGTGAAAACGGGTGATTGTCCGTTGCGCATTTCCAACGGTTTGTCGAGATGCGTTTTTGGATTGTTGACGATTTTGGATACGTCGTTTCGCATTGCCAAATCCTGCACCAATTGTCGATTTCCTTTCAAAAAAATGCAATTGACCAACCAAAATGATTGAAAAGATACGCTTCGAGCCGTCAAAAATTGCTGAATGCCTTGTTGACTTTGTCGGGCAATACCCCCCAGTATGTCAAACACAAATTGCGTTTTTTCTTCTTTTGTTGTCAATCCTTGCGCGGGCGTGAAGTCGGGCGCGGGCGCATTCACGAGTGCAAAAATCTCGACTTCGGTGGCTCCGTTGTCGAATTGGGCTTTCACCGATGCGTCAATTTTGTTCGACCCGAGTTGGTTTTGTGCCGAAATGGATTGAAAAATGGCAATTAAAAAAATAAAAATCCAGCATTTCGTAAGGTTATTTTTTTTCATCTTATTATTAAAAATGTTTTAGTGAAATAATGATTTTTAATACGAAAATATTTTTTTTCTAATTTTTTTCAAAAAAATTTATTCCTTTTCACAAAATTACATCATCTTTCGGAGTTTTGAGGCACCCCCCCAGTATCTACGCCATTTTTGACGAAAAAATGATTGTTTTTTTTAAAGAACAATCTAATTTCAATTCTTTATTTTGACTTGAAATTGAAAATATGGTCGTAATTTTGCCCCAATAAAAAATAATTTTTTTTAAAAAAAGTAAAATAAAATTCAATGAAATTTGGTGTAGTAGTGTTTCCAGGCTCAAATTGTGACGACGATATGGTGCATGTTTTGGGAAAAGTAATGTCGCAAAGCGTTGAAAAAATTTGGCACAAAGACACCGAATTGCCCAACGATATAGATTGTGTCGTATTGCCAGGCGGATTCAGTTATGGCGATTATTTGAGATGTGGAGCCATCGCCAACCACTCGCCCATCATGCAAGCTGTCAAAGCGTTTGCTGCGTCGGGCGGTTATGTGTTGGGCGTTTGCAACGGATTTCAGATTCTTTGCGAAGCGGGTTTGTTGCCGGGTGTTTTGCTGCGCAATGAAAATCAACAATTCATTTGCAAAAATATTTTCTTGAAACCTGCCACCGTAAACAGCGCGTTGACCGCAAAATTGGATTTGAACAGAAGCTACAAAATTCCGATTGCACATGCCGAAGGTCGCTACCACGCAGATGCGGAAACGCTTCAAAGTCTGGTTGAAAATGACCAAATTTTGTTTCGATACGTCTCCGAAGACCGTAAAAAAGGCGGGGATACTGGGGGGGGCAATCCGAACGGCGCGGTGATGGATATTGCAGGAATTTGTAATAAAGAACGCAATGTTTTTGGCATGATGCCACATCCCGAACGCGCCAGCGAGCGCGAACTTGGAAACACAGACGGCAAACATATGTTTGAAAGTCTGATTGCGTTCATACATTCGCTGCCGAAAAAAGAAGCCGTATTGAGCTAAAACAGCGTTCTGAAAAGTATTATTTTTTTAAGAAAACAATAGAAAAATCATGGAAAATTCGTCAAATTCGGGTTCATCGTCCACTTTGTTTTTTGCTTCTCGAAACTGGGTTTTGTGGCTTTCGATTGCGTTATTTTTTGCATTGGTTTGGTATTTTAGCGACATCGTGACCTATGTTTTGGTGTCGTGGGTGGTCTCGCTGTTGGGGCAACCGTTGATGCGTTTTTTTAAAAAAATAAAATATAAAAAAATAAAAATACCCGTACCCGTTGCGGCGATTTTGACGTTGGCGACCTTTTTTCTCATCTTGGCAGGTTTGTTTTATATGTTCGTGCCGCTCATTATCGAGCAAGCGGCAAATTTGTCGAAAGTGGATTGGACGACGTTTGCAAAAGGTCTCGAAACGCCTATCAACGATTTGAACACATGGGCAATCGAACGCGGATTGCTCGAAAATGGCAAAAGTGCCGCCGACGAAATTCGCCATTTGGTGGTCAGCAATGTTCAAATTTCTAATGTAAGTGGCTTGTTTCGTTACATTATTTCGATGGCTTCGGGCTTTGGAATTGGTTTTATTTCCGTTTTGTTCATTTCTTTTTTCTTTTTGAGTGAGCAAAAAATGTTTTCAGAATTTCTCGCCACCTTGGTTCCAAAAGACCGCGAAGACGACGTGCGCGAAGCCGTGCGCGACACAACCACGCTTCTGACACGCTATTTTAGCGGTTTGTTGCTACAAATGTTGTTTGTTTTTACATTTTTAAGCCTCATTTTAGGTTTTGGATTTCACCTTCAAAATGCGTTGGTGATTGCGGTTTTCGCTTCCATTATCAATGTTGTGCCTTATTTAGGTCCAATTTTAGGTTTTATGTTTGCTACACTTATTATTATTTCTTCTAATTTGCAGTTTGATTTTTATACCCAAACGTTTCCTTTGATTATGAAAGTTGGGTTTACGTTTGGTTTTATGCAATTTTTGAATGATTGGATTGTGCAGCCACTCATTTTTTCAAATCGCGTATTGGCACATCCATTAGAGATTTTCTTAATCACGCTCATTGGCGCAAAAGTGGGCGGCATTGGCGGCATGATTCTCGCTATTCCAACTTACACGGTGTTTCGGGTCATTGCACGTGAGTTTTTTAATGAATATAAAATTATTCAAAAAATGACTGAAAGCCTTGACGAAGTCGTTTAAAAAAAATAAAATCCATCAAAAAAGATACCCCCCCAGTATATTTACTTAATTTTTAGCATAAAACAGCCGTATGAGGATTGGAACATTATTATTTTTTACATTCTTGTTGTTGTTGCCCTCGTATGCGAGGGCGCAATCGTCCGACCTCGAAAAACCGATTCGCATCGAAAAACTCAATGCGCAAATCAATTCTACACAATTCGACGAAATTTCTCCAATTTCGAGCTATGACGGCACAACGCTTTATTTTACAAGGGTTGGTTCGCCCGATTTTGCCCATCATTTGATGATTGATTCTGTCAACGCATTCAATGAACTTTCCTATCCTGATATTTTATATAATTTACAAAAAATATATCAAGAAATTGGTGGCGGCTACGTCAGCGACCCCATTCGCTCCGATTTGAACCAAGACGTTTGGATAGCCAAAAATGGACGTGGCATTTTTGACCGCATCGAACATCCGCTCACGCCGCTCAACAATGCACTTCCAAACTCGATTTGTTCCCTTACGCCCGATGCGTCGGCATTTATTATCGTCAATCGTTTTCCGAAAGATGGCGGCATGGAGCGCGGTTTTTCCGTCATTCGTCAGTTTGAAGGCATTTTTCAAGACCTTGAACCGATTGAAATTGAAGGTTTCGACCCCGTTTCGGGCAAAGGAATCAGCTGTACGATGAGCAGCGATGGAAATATTTTAATTTTTTCGCTCACGATGGCAAATTATACTGGGGGGGGCGGCGATGCCGACCTTTTCATTGCCTTCAAGCGTCCCAACGGTTGGTCAAAACCCGTTGCGATTCCAACGCTCAATACGCCTTATCGCGAGATTACGCCGCACTTATCGGCGAATGGAAAAGAGATTTATTTTGCCTCGAATCGGTCAGGTTCGATGGGCGGTTTGGATATTTTTACG
This sequence comes from Bacteroidota bacterium, assembly GCA_046051005.1. Classification (GTDB taxonomy): domain Bacteria; phylum Bacteroidota; class Bacteroidia; order Chitinophagales; family Saprospiraceae; genus JAAFJT01. The sequence continues at coordinate 2,988 of JBJOPA010000098.1, read as the reverse complement.
GCGATTCGAGAAGACGAAACTTGGCTCAATTGGGCAGCCATTCGCCCATTGCCCGCACCCGTAAACAGTTCGGCTGACGAAACGCATCCGCAATTTAGTCCGTTTTCTGGAAAATTATTTTTTGCCTCGAAACGCGATGGCAGCAGCGATATTTTCACCGCCGATGTCGAAGAAGCCATTGAACCTTCGCTTGTTTTGAACGGAAAAGTCATCAATTCCGCAACTGGCGAAGTCGTTGACGATGCCATTGTGCAGTATGGCGAATCGAGTAAAGAATTTTATGAAAATTATGTGGATTGCAAGTCTGGGCGTTTCATCATGCGCTTCAAACAAGGCAATACCATGAAAATTGTAGCAACAAAAACAGGTTTTATCAGCCATGAATTAGAAGTTAATTTTGATAAAAATACGTATTTTCCAACGGAAAAAGAACTCATTTTGACGCTCGACCCCATGTCGGTGGGCGCGAATATTTCTATGAAACCCATTTATTTTGCCCGTTCAAAGCAAGCTATTTTGCAAGAATCATTTGCAGAATTGGACAAATTGGCGGCTATTTTAAAGCAATATCCCAACATTAAAATAAAAATTGAAGGACATACTGACAATCAAGGAAGTCCTAAAATTTTACAAGAACTTTCAGATGCGCGTGCTTTGGAAGTGAAAAAATATTTAATTAGTCAGGGGAAAATTAAAGCAGACCGCATCACCGCACAAGGTTTTGGAGCTTCAAAACCCATGAACTCCAACGGAACCGAAGAGGCACGACGACTCAATCGGCGCGTAGAAGTGAAAATTACAAAAAGTTTTTGACCCCCCAGTATCAGACCTCAAAAATGCAGCCATTAGCAGAAAGATTGCGCCCCATTACGCTCGACGATTATGTGGGACAACAACATTTGGTCGGAAAAAACAGCGTTTTGCGCCGTGTTGTCGAATCGGGAAACATCAATTCCATGATTTTTTGGGGACCGCCGGGCGTGGGCAAAACCACGTTGGCGCACATTTTGGCGCGGGCGGTGAATCGTCCGTTCTATGAACTTTCTGCCATCAGCGCGGGCGTGAAAGACGTGCGAGAAGTGATTGAACGGGCGCGACAAGACCGTTTTTTTTCGGAAAAAGGCGCACCGATTTTGTTTATTGATGAAATTCATCGGTTCTCGAAATCGCAACAAGATTCGCTGCTCGGCGCGGTCGAACGCGGCGTGATTACGCTCATCGGAGCCACTACCGAAAACCCTTCATTCGAGGTCATTTCTGCTTTGTTGTCGCGTTGTCAAGTCTATGTTTTAAAGCATTTGGAACGCTCGGATTTAGAATATTTGCTACAACACGCCCTTGAAAAAGACGAATTTTTGCAACAAAAAAACATTAAAATCGAATCTGCCGATGCACTGTTGCAGGCTTCGGGTGGCGATGCTCGAAAATTGCTGAACGCATTAGAAATTGTGGGAACATTTTTGAGAAAAAACGAAAATGAAGATTTTTTGACCATCACAAACCAAAATACGCTCGAAATTTTGCAGCAAAATTTGGCATTGTATGACAAAAATGGCGAACAACATTACGATATTATATCAGCTTTTATAAAATCTATTCGCGGTTCAGACCCCAATGCTGCCGTTTATTACCTCGCACGCATGCTCGCGGGCGGCGAAGACCCCTTGTTTGTGGCGCGCCGACTGGTCATTTTGGCTGCCGAAGACATTGGATTGGCAAATCCAAACGCACTTTTGTTGGCACAAAGCACTTTTCAAGGCGTTCATGCGGTCGGAATGCCCGAAGCGCGGATTTTGTTGTCGCATTGCACCATCTATTTGGCGACGGCTGCCAAAAGTAATTCGGCATACGTTGCCATCGAAAATGCGTTGGCAGAAGTTAAAAAATCTGGAAATTTGCCCGTCCCATTGCATTTGCGAAATGCAAAATCAGGTTTGATGAAAGAATTGGGATATGGAAAAGATTATCAATATGCCCACGATTTTAAGGATAATTTCGTAGAACAACATTTTTTGCCTGAAAATATGGAAGGAAAAAAGTTTTTTGAACCTTCGGAAAATCCAAGCGAAGAAAAAATAAGAATGTTATTGCGGCAATTGTGGAAAAATAAATATGATTATTAAAAAATAGTGTAAAAATGCCCCCCCCCCAGTATTTGGGCGACTTTTGGATTAAAAATCAATAAAATTTAAAATATTTTTCCAAATTTGATTTTTCTTTTGAAATGTTTCATCGTCTCGTTGCCTCTGATGTCCAATCGCTGCATTTCAAACCGATTTTTTGCGCGTTGATTTCCATTGATTCGGTTGCCAATTCGGAAGGCAAGTTTGACTCCATAGGTTGTCAAAATAGAAAACATGGCTTGTTGCAATTCCTTTTTTTTAGGTCGTGCGCCAAAAGGGTAGGCAAAAACAGGCAAAAAATCAATGGATTCTTTGCGAAAAATAGCAATATTATCTTTGATTTCTGCTTCCATTTCGTCGGTTGTCAAGCTGCCAAAACTCGCGTGCCGATGCGTATGCAAAGCCAACGAAAAAATTGACGCATCGAGCGTGCGCAATGTGGCGGCAGACAAAATGGGTGCGGCTTGGTCAATGTCCCACGAACTCACATTCCCCAAATACGAAGTTGCTACGAAAATGGTCGCGGAAACGCCATATTTCTGCAAAATGGGCGCGCCGATGTCTAATTGCGAGGCGTATGCATCGTCAAAAGTCAATAAAATTGCTTTTGATGGCAATTTTATTTGCCCTTCAAGACTGGATAATACGTCTTGCATCGTAACAAAATTGTACTTTTGTGCTTGCAGCCAAGCCAATTGTTCGTCAAATTGCGCTGCCGATGTGGTCAAATAATCAGTTTCAGTTTCTGAAAATTTGTGATACATCAACACCCGCAACCCTTGTTTTTCAAACAATTCCGAAAAAAAAGTGAGTATCAAAAAAAAAATAAATTTAAAGTAGAACAATAAAAAAAATATTATAGAAT
>JBJOPA010000097.1:0-14272 GCA_046051005.1 Bacteroidota bacterium | reverse complement strand
AACGCAATCATTTTTTCTTCTCCTTTGAATCCTAACATTCTTTTTGCCGAAAAACTCAACCAATCAACAGGCAAAACGGTTGATGACGAACCCGTATAAACGTAGTCGGTTGGGCTTGGACCTCCGTCACCGTCTGTGGCAACGGCGGCATAATGAAACGTAATATCATTTGGCAGTGTTCCTGTCGGAGCCGTCCAATCGAATGTCCAAGCGGCTGTTCCCGATGCAAAATTTTTCGGCGCACTTTGTACAAGGCGATTTGTTCCCGTCAATCTCATGCCCGAAGCGGGCGTAAAAGTGCCGACTTGTGCGCCACTCGTGCCGTCGGTCGCTACAATCTGAAAGCCTGCCGCTACCCGCATTGCGTCGTTATCGTTCACGGTCAGCGTGAGGCTATACGTTTGCCCTTCTTGATAATCGGTTGGAACGTTTGTCAACAAAACGCTGCCTGCGCCCGAACCCGAGTGACAGTTGGCACACGTGCCGCCGTCAATCGTTGAATTGGCGGCATCACTTTCGCGCCCTGTCGAATTACTTAAAAACAAAATACCGACCACCAGAATGGCGAAAATATGGGTTATTTTTTTCATCATATTTTTTAATTTAGTGAAAATAATTTTAAAAAATCGTTTCAATTTACTTGTTTTTATGATTTATCCGCAAAAGTAATTTTTTAGAACATATAAATCATTAAATAAATTTTATTTTTTTATAATTGTGGCGTAAAAAATGCCCCCCCCAGTATCAACTGCCCGATTTGCCCAATTTTCGGAACGCCGCGATGGTTTGATAGACCAAATAGGCAACAACGATACGCGCCAAGTAATCAACCAAACGTGCTGTGTCGCTATGCGATGCACCTGTGGGCTTGTTATCTTCGACCGTTTTTTGCAAAAAATCGAAAGAACGCAAAGGATTTAAATATTCAAAAATGTAAACGCCTAATTTAAAAAATAATTTTAAGTCACTACCCAATCGGTAGCCCAACAACAAGCAATAAGCAGTTAAAAATAAGCCTGCAAAACCAAAAGTCATCGCGACACCGCGCAACCAACTTGTTCCAAAATTATTTGACCATTTATTGAGTCTCAACAACGTCAATTCGCCAAAATTTTTGCGCCAACCGCCCTCTTTTTTCAAGATTTGTTCGTAAGCATTCATTTCTAAACTCAAATAGCGCAGCGCGTTGGGCGTATCGCCTCTGTTTTCGTAACTCTTTTTTAGTTGGAGGTAAAGTAAACGCCTTTGTTCATGTGAATTATAGCCATCAATATCAGAGCTGATAATTTTTGATGGTAATATACTGCCACCAAGAAAAACGCTTGATAGTTCCGAGTTCGCAAAGTAAAAACCGTTAAACTTTGATAAATCACATTGAATAAAAGATATTTTACCTAAGTCTGCATGGGCTATCATCAAGGATGTAAATCCAATATCATTAATTTTTTCAAAACGAAAACTTTTAACATTTTCATTTTTTTCATTCTTATACTCTTCTTTTATTTTGACTAACTGATTCTTGTCATCTTTTTTACACACATTCCAAGTATTTATGGGTTTTAAATTACTAAAAATAAGTTTTCCAAAATTATAACATTTATATATATATATATTCTGAACATTACAATCGTCGAAATGGAAGTGTGAATTTTCAGAAAAGAAAGTTTCGATTAAATGTAATTCCCTAATATTATTTCCGCGTAAAAGAAATAAAAATGCTTCATTTTGCTTGAATTGACATTTTAAGAACTCTGAATTAATAGACGTTATATCTACTTTTTCGATAGTGATGTCAATCAAATTAGTTGTTACAAAATTACTATCCTTTATTGTTATTATTTTTGTAGTCGTATTCTGGACTGTAAAGCATCCAACAGTAGCTTTTTTTACATTGATATCTGATACCTTTGCATCGTTAATCGAACATTCTTCACTAATGGACGTATCGAAGTTAAACTTTTCTATTTGGCTTCCAGACAGACGTATGATATCAATTGTAGCAGATGCTATACTGAAATTTTTGATTGTTGATTCTATGTCATGTATGAGGCTTACAGTAGAATGATGCTGTATAGATACATTTTCAGCCTTACTACGCCTTATATCAAAATCATAAACTTCTGAATAGCTAATCACTACCCCCGAATCAATAGTAACATCATATAAGAAGATTTTTTCAGCAACGGCTGAATCATGAATCATGAGTCCATATATTTCAGAGAATTCAATTTTAAAGCCATTAATTATTGAATTCCATATGCTAATATTCCCAGATTGGCAATTACTTATAGAAAAACGATTGGTACTTAGCTTTTCTATTTGAATAAATGCTATATTATTTTTGGAAAAAATAATGTGGTTAATATTTACTTGATTAACATTTAACCAATTATTTATTTTTGAGTTATTCATTTGAATAGCTTTTGCATTTATATTTCTAAGACAAAGTTCTTCAAATTCGCAATCCTCAATAACTATTATTGGTAATTCTTTTTCGATATCATTAATTTTCCAACTGGGTTCTTTGACAATACAGTTCTTAAAAAGAACGCCCGTGAATTTGCCGTCTTCTTCTGGAATATAATCCATGTTCGTAAAATGTATATCCGCATAAAACGCCTTATACCGCGCATCTGCCCGATAGTCACCTCTCCAAATTTTGATAAATTCTTCGGCGGGAATAATGGTTTTGCCGTTTTCGTCGGTCGCGAAAAGGGGAGTTGGCGCGGGAGGATTTCTTCTTGGCATCGCTATTTTTTTATTTTAAAATATAAATACAACAAAAATAGCAAAAAAGTTCCCTCATAGGGCATTTTTTTTTACTGGATACTGGGGGGGGCATTGTCGTTTAGTTAACGGTTTCATCGCATTCGCCGCGAGGCGTTGAAACGCCACGCTAATATAACGGTCGTCCCTACGGGACTAAAAACAAGGGAAAACAAGAGAAAACAGCGAAAAATTAGGAAAAAAATAAAAAAAGTCCCGTAGGGACGATTGTTATATTAGCGTGGCGTTTCAACGCCTCGCGGTAAAATGCCTTAACTAAACAACATTGACTGGGGGGGGGCATTTTCCGAACGCCATGATGTTGTTTTGAAAAATAGAAACGGGATAGACACCGCGCCATGCGATGTCTATCCCGTTTTGTCTGACGACTATAAAATGAGGACGTTATTTAAAATTTTGTCGGATGGCGGCTGCCAAATCCGTCATCTCTTCGGGCGACATGGCGACCGTTTTTCTAAAATTGAAATCTGACATTTGTTGCGCAGGCACGAGGTGCAAATGCGTGTGCGGAACCTCCAAACCAATCGCCGTGATGAAACAACGCTTGCACGGAACCACCGATTCTACGGCTTTCGCCACGCGCTTGGCAAAAGGCAACAACGCTGCCAACGTGTCGTCGTCTTGGTCAAAAATATAATCTACCTCAACTTTTGGAACCACCAGCGTATGCCCTTTCACCATCGGGCGAATGTCGAGGAACGCAATAAATTGGTCGTTTTCAGCAATTTTATAACAAGGAATTGTCCCGTTAATGATGCCCGTGAAAATAGAAGCCATATATCTAATCTTTTTTTATGCCTCGATTGAAATTGCTAAAATTTTGAATTCGATGTTGCCGTTTGGCGTTCTCACGAGGGCAATATCGCCCACCGTTTTGCCCAACAAACCTTGTCCGACAGGCGAACTAACAGAAATTTTGCCCGTTTTGAGGTCGGCTTCGGTTTCTGGAACGAGTTTGTAAACGACTTGTTTTTTCATTTTGACGTTTTCAATCGTCACCGTTGACAATACGCCAATTTTGTTGGGGTCGAGCATGCTTTCGTCAATGATACGCGCCGTTGACAATTTCGCTTCCAAATCCGAAATCCGCGCTTCTAACAAACCCTGCGCTTCTTTTGCTGCATCGTATTCCGCATTTTCCGACAAATCCCCTTTTTCACGCGCTTCGGCAATCGCCCGCGCAGCCTCTGACCGCCCATTGGTGCGTAGTTCTTCTACATCAGCTTTCAGTTTTTCATAGCCCGACTGTGTCAAGTATGTATATTTCGACATGATTCTTTTTTTTATAATTACAAAATAGATGTTTCCTAAAAAAAATTTATAAAACCTTCAAAAAAAGCTACCCCCCAGTATCGCAAGCTCCAAACAGCAAAAAAACGAGAACGTTTCTGGCGTTTTAAAAACAACAGAAACGTTCTCGCTTGTTGAGCGAAATTATAAAAATTTTTAAATTTAATGTCCTCCACCTTTCTAGGGAATTGTGAAAGAACAAAAATAATGCGTTTTAAAAAATTTATAATTGCAGGATAGACTCTTTTGAATCCGGTATTTTATTACGACATTTTTTTTAATAGGTTTCAAAAAATCAAAAAAAAGTCATAAAAAAAATAAGAAAAGCGAAAAAACATATTCTGTCTCCCTTCTTTCGAGGGGGACTTCCGTCTTTTCGTTTTTCTTATTGACCCCATTTTTACAAATTGAGTCGAAGCGTGATGTTGTGCGTGCCTGAAAACTTGCGCGTGTGCATGTACCCGTAATCGAGTGACAAGCGGCGTTGTTTTTCGTCTCTGTCAAGTGGAATATTGACCGAAAAACCACCCGAAATGCCCGAATTGATAGAAGAAACACCCGTTCCCAACTCGTAGCGATAAGCCGCACGTGCCGAAAACAAATCATTGAGTGCAAACTCCAATCCGCCCATTGCCTCGTCGCGCGTAAATGCGTTGGCTGTAAAATTGCCAACAGCGGTCAATTTATTGGCTGCCGTCGGCAACAAATCATAGGCAACGCCGATGTTTAATTGCGAAGGCAACTCAAAAGATTGCGCTTGATAAGAAGTCGTCACGTTCACCGAACCGTCGTTGTTCAACACTTGCGTAGCGCGTGTGAGTGACTGACCCGAATAGCGAAGACGTGTGCCAATATTTCGCAATGAAATGCCAAATTTGAAACGGTCGGTGTAGGTTTCGTTGCCGCCGACGTATTGCACGCCTGCGTCAATTGCCAATCCGAACGCAGTTGCGTCGCCAATCACTTGGTTTACGCCGCGTGCAATTATGCCTACGTGAACTTTGTCTGCAAAATTGTAACCATACGAAAGACCGACGTTGAAGAACACAGGTTTCAAAGTAGCACCTGTACCTTCGGGTTGACCCGCAGTGGTGACAGCAATTTCGCCAAAGTTAAACGCATTGAGATTGATGCCCAACACGCCGTTTGTTCCAACTTTCTGAACAAAACCCGCTGCCGTGACGCTCAAACCCGTGCCTTGCAAGTAGAACGAACGCGAAAACCCGATTTCTGTCGAGCTTTTGCCGATTCTGCCTGCGCCTGCTACGTTTTGCCAAAGTGCTTCCACACCGTTCACGGTGGCGGTGTTGTAACCCATCAAACCTGCACTGCGCGCCCACGGATTGATAAGCAATTCGTATGCGCCCGCTTCGCCTTGACGGTCGGGATTACCCGCCTGCGCACCGAAACCAATCGAAGCAGCCAAAGTAACCAATAAGGATATTTTCTTGATCATGTTAAAAAAAAACATTAGCTCTTTGATTTTTTCAAAAATAGAATTATTTTTTTTGAAAAAGAAAGATTTTTTTTTATAAAATAGCCCCCCCCAGTATAAATGACTAAAAATTTAATTTTTTTAAAATTTTTAATCATTTATACGTTTTTAGTAGGGAATGCGTTTTTTTTTACAATTTTGATGGGTCAAATTCGCGGTTGATAATCATTGATTTGAGGGTTCTTTGCCCTTTTTCAAACGCATCAACTTGAATAAGATAAACACCACTTGCGACTGGAATGCCCGTCGAATTTTTCACGTCCCAAGGAATGAACGAAGACGTTTGTTTCGACACCACACCTGTTCCAGTTTTGTTAGCAGACTGAATTTGGTCTGACTTGAACTCCCGAATAAATCGTCCGTCAATAGACATAATGGTAACATTACATTTATCTGGCAAATTGGTGATGTAAACGGTGGTTTCGAGTTCTGTTGCTTCATAACCAGAATTTACGTAGAACGGATTCGGCACAATGTTAACTTTATTGAGCATCGAATCGAATTGCGCTTTTGTAGCCAATTCTTTTTTACCTACGTTTTCAAGTTTGAAGTTATAGGTCGGCAAACCTGTACGCACGTTTGTACCTACGCGATTTGCGAAGGCGTTGTCCACGCGCAATTTCACTTTAAGGTCACCTGGAATCAAGCCATCTTTATAAGATTTCATAGATTGACCAGAAGTCAAAAACGGCGAAGCCATTGTCCAAGTAAGTGTACGGAAGCCTGGCAATTTAGCGATGTCACTTCCACGCGACAAACGGTCACGAAGCGACAAACAGCCGTCATATTTAGTGTTGGTTACATACACGTGGTGTTGTCCACCCGTGAAAGTCAACACACGTTCGTCTCTTGGTGCAGAAGCACTTGGCTCAACGATAACTTGACTTGAAGGATTCCAAATCATGTCTCGTCCGATACCTTTCGAGTCGTTGTTGAATGTACCCAAAGACAACACCGTAGGGTCATCAGAGAAAATAGAGTTTTCACCGAAGAAGATGTTTACTCTTTCGCCTGTTTCGACATCTACCGCATAGCCTGGGAACCAACCCATGCCTGTTGTATAACCTGCTGCTTGCTCAGCCGCCAAGACTTCGCCTGCTGCTTTGTTGGCATTGTTCGGGAGTGCATCACGGCTCACTGATGGAGCAGAACGGATATCAAAGTTTTTCTTATTGCCTTCTGTCGTGAAGCCACCTTGCGTATGATACGCATTGGCAGTTTCGACAACGATACAACGGCTCCATTTAGATTTATCAGATGTGAAAACGATGTCCACATTGTTCAAACCTGCAAATGTATTCGGCGGTGTTACGCGCACGTTTTGACCGTTGATATTTTGCCAAGCTGGTGAAATACCAAAATCAGAAGGGTTTGCAACGTCCCAACGACACAACACATATGGACGGAACAAATTCGACAAATTCGCCAAAGATTTGTTCGGGTCGAGTGCGTTGTCAATTTCAGATTTGTCCAATTTAATAAATCTCCACAAATCTGTTGGGGTACCTAAGATAGGATACAAGAAACCGCCATTTGGTTGCGCGGCAAGCCATGTTTTCACACCTTCGCCATATACTACGCGCTCTCCAACTGCACCATTTTTGGTGTTTGCAAGCGGTCGTACACCCGGCTCGTCAACTTGACCAATCGAAATAGAGAAACCATATTTCGCCACCAACTGCTCATTGAGCGAGTTCAAAGTAGTGTCCGAAGCGATTACTTCTGCTCGGTTTGCCAAATTTTTCAATGTCCATTTCGACGTATTTGCAATCAACACATTGTTTGCGTCAAGTTGACCGTCTAATGCCACTTCGTATTCGCCATCTTTCACTTCGAGTGGGTTGTAAATTTTAACTTCAATTGGACCTGCGCCCGGCTTGTAAGTCAATTTACCTGTGTTTGTACCTTTCAAAATTTCGTCGAGCGTTGCGTCGCTCAAATCCAAGAATTTTGATTGATTGCCCACACCATCTGTCCGTGTAATTTGCACGTTGCCTTCTCCATAAGCTGCATTCAAGCTCACTTGCGTAATCGGACGTGGAATCACCGTGTAGAAGTGTTTGCCATCTAATGGCGAACCAATATTACGACGACCTACAAAGAATGGCTCTGCATTGCCACGCACACCACCATTTGCGATATTCGGGTCGAATGGTTTGTAGTTGTTAAATGCGTAAGAAACAACCGTGTAATAATATTTTTTCTGATTGACAAGCGGTGAACCAGTCGAACCAAACGCATCAGTAGAAAGGCGGAATGTATGTTTGATACCTTCATTTTTGCCTTGAATTTTCACCTCTGGTACAAACACAAAGTTGTTGGTACGAGTTGGGTCTTCTACTGTTTTCCAGTTCACGATTTTTGTAATCGTGTCTTGTACGTCCACTTGTGCCACCAAACGTGCTTTGGTTGGGTCGTTTTTAACCACCACGTCTGCCAAAGAAACCGTTGGATTTGCCAACTGATAAATCAAATAACCTTGAAAACGGTAGTTCGAGTCACGTGTATTTTTAGGGATACGCAAGCCACGCTCTTTGTAACCTTCTTTGTAGTTGTTAGAAGTAATAGAGTCATTAGAAAGCACTGCAATCACTTCGTTGTTGAGTTCTACCCAAGTCACGTCTGGTGCATCTGGACCATTTGGCAATTTGAAACAGTTGTCGAACAACGCTTGCGCGATGTCATCTGCTTCTTGCAAACGGCTGATGTCTGGCGAAGGATATTTTTGGTCTGCCACAAACGGAACACCAATAATGAGTTCGTTGATAGCACCCGGTTTCAACAAAAACGCACCTGTTGCTTGGATAGAGCGCATGTCAAATGCAGGCAAACCACCCGCAGACATACTCCAAGAAAGCGGACGACGCTCGTTAGGAGCAGACGGGAATGCGTATTTAATCAAATTTGTAGCACCTGGATTATAACCCAAACCTGTTCCTGTGATGGTAGTTCCATCTTTCCATTTACCAGTCAACAAGTTGTAAAATTCGGGAGCCGTAGTCGGTTCTTGCATACCACCTGGAACAGGGCTACCTGTGCGGGCATAATACGTGAACGAAGACATACCCAATTCATTGCCAAACTCGTCACGCGGACCACGGAAATAGTCAACACCCAACAACGGAATTTTTCTACAATAGGTATTACTAGAACCACAGTTACAATCATTGATACCATCTACCTCATCAGAGTTGTAGATATACATCATGCTGCGGCTTGTATCACAACCAATATAATCATCATCTGGACAACCCAAATCTGGGTCAACCCACATCGCAAAATAAGATTCTTTGATGTCTTGCGTAGCGCGATTGATGAGTTTGTAACGTTGGAACGTCATGTCATTCAATTCATCATTGGTCGCATATGCAAACGCTTGCACCTGAACTTCCATCTGAATTGGAATCGAGCGAGAAGAGCGCGTATGCGTACCACCTGCATCGTTGTAAATCCAAAACGTCATTTGGTCAGGATAAATGGGTTCTTGTTCACAACCACGCACATCAATAATAGGGAAATCACCAAATTTTGGGTCATATTTACCATTGTTGTCCTCGTCATGGAATTTGCCCCAACCACGTGCCTTAGACGCAGGACGGTCTTCCATATCGAAAGCATGAATCGTGAAAAAGTACGGGTTTTTATACGCAGGCCAACCCTTCAAACCCGCAGGAATGAGCGATGGGTCATAAGCAGTTTGACCTGCCGCTTTTGCCGCACGGAACAAACGCAAATGCGCTTCGATTTCTTTACCCGTCACCACAAACTGTTTGTCCCATTTTTTACAAATGTCGTCGTTTGTTGTACCGCTTGTTTCGCGGAGTGGACCGGGCCAAAAGTCAGTTGCCGTACCACTACGATACGTCGTTACTGCTACTTTCAAATTGCCCGCGGGGTCTTTGCCACCCAACCAAATACCACCTGCGAAAATCGCATGGACGGGTTTTTGACCCGGTTGAACCTTTGGAACTTCATATTTTGGATTTGCCAAATCCCACCATACGTCACCACTCGACAACAAGCGAGCGCGGACGTTATTGATGTCCATGTCGAAAAAAGACTTGCCCTGCGCACAGTCACCCGCACGAACCGAAACGTCGGCTGCTGGCGTTGGTACAAAGTCAAGCGGGGGACGAGCATCGGTACGAACTGCCATTGTTGACACCAACAGCACCACACTCGACCATGTCATTATCTTGTTTAATACTTTTTTCATATTACTCAAAAAATATTTTTTTGTTTTAAATAAAATTTGAAGATTTTCTCAATTTAATGCGTGAGTTTTTTTCCAAAAAGACCACCCCCCAGTATAAATCCCCTTTTTGCAAGGTTTTTTTTTAAAAAACCACTTGGATACTGGGGGGGGGCTATTTTTATCCCCTTTTCTTAATTTTTAAATTTTAAAACAAATTTGAAATTAAGAAAAGATTTTTTTTAGAAGCCGAAGCTTAAACCAAGATACATACGACGTGGTTGGCTAAGATTGCCAGCCGTAACTTCGCGCATTTGATAAGAGAACAAATACGATTCTACGTCGTTTGGACGGGTAGAACGCAAGTTCGTCAAATCACCTTGACCTTTCACCGATGCCAAATAGCCATCGTTGCTGGTCGAGCCAGTTGCTTCATAAACACCTGTTACGTTGCGGATATCCAATACGTTTTGAACGCGGAAATAAACGGTCATATCCAACGGATTGCGATTTTTGGCTTCACTTCCACGCACGAGCGTAAATGTTTTGTCAATTCTCAAATCCATGTTGAAAATCCAAGGCAAACGCGAGCCATTCAACAAACCAGTGATACCGTCAGCACCAAATTGGCGCGGAATAGATTTCGCTGTGTATGGGCGACCCGAAACCGCAAAAATTTGCGTATTCAAGCCAAAACGTTCCAAGAATTTAGAGCCAAAAAGTTTTGGTACTTGATATTTACCTTCCGATTTACCAAAACGATAGTCGAATGTAGTCGCAAAACGGTGGCGTTCATCATAGCTCAAAGGCGACAACGTGCGCACGTTTTGACGCTTGTTGATGTCCTGCTGAGAGTTTGCATCAGAACCCGTACCGTCTGCAAATTGCAACGTATAGTTGATGTTTGCAGAGAAATTAGAACCACCACGCATTTCGTATTGTGCGGTGAAACCTTTTACCGTTCCGAAATCCACGTTTGCAAAAGATTCATATTCAGACACCTGACCCGGCAAAAACTTGTAGAAGCGACGTTGAATCATATCGCGGAATTCACGATAAAACGCAGCCAATTTAAGTGCCGAATTGCTGCTTAATGCTTGTTGGAAACCTACTTCGTAGTCAATCGTACGCTCAGGTTTGAGGTTCGAGTTGTTGCGAGAAGTTCTTCCTTGGTCATCAAAATAGTAATAATCCAAAGCCGTTACTGCCGTACCCACCGACGGACGCGAAGTCAAGATGTCGTAGTGTGCAAAGAAGTTCGCCACATTTTCACCATCACCTTTCGAGATAGGGAACGAAAACGCCAAACGCGGCATGAAATTGATTTGTGGCGTGTAATCTTGGAACGAGTTTTTGGTATCAAAAGCACGTTCTTTGATTTCCGCAAACGAGTCGCGGGCGTAGAAAGGCGTAGGTTTGCCACCTTCACCAAACAACAAAAGTGGACTGGTCGGATTGCCCGATTCATTGTACCAAACGTCGCCGCTACGGAAACCCTGAATGCGCGTTCTATCGCGGTTTGTATATACTTTATAATCGTCCGCAATATTAGCAGGTTTTGGTGTACCTACTTTTGCATAATAATCTTTTGCACTGATGATGTCGTACAACGAGTACGGGTCTTTCAATACTTTTGTATTTGCATCAAATCTATCTACGCGGAAACCAATGTTGAAAATGATGTCTTTGTAAGTAAATTTATCTTGCACATAACCCGAAATGTAGATTGGTTGCAATGGCGCAACTGGGAAAGTACGGATTTTCTGCGCGTCTTTTGCAGTAAAGAAATCATCAAAAGAAATATTCGATGCTACTTGGTTGCCCAAATAATCGTAACCATAATAGCTCAACAAATCTGCATCGTTCAACTCTTGTGCAGAGAACATGTCCAATGACAAATCCGACGGATTCAAGCCCTGAACATTGCCTTGCGTACGCAAATTGCCGCCATAGAATTTATCGCGATAAGATTTGTAGAATTTGATGTCCACCAAAGATGCCAAATCGTCACGCAACAAAAAGTCATAGATAGGCGAAGTTGCACCACCAATAATTGTATCACGCAATTTGCGAGTCGTATCAATACCATTCAACTGACGGTCTTGCTGACGCTCAGCCAACTGCCACAACGCAAACGGATTGATGATGTACTGACGGTTCGTTTGTTGCTCATAAGTAAAGCCAAACTTAACGTTGTGCGCTTTGTTCTTTTTGCCACCAGGCAAAATTTTGATATTGAAATTCGCCGTTCCAGTCAACTGGCGGCTGTCGTCACGACGCGATTGGTCAAACACTTGACCAATGTTTTGGTGAAAATCCCAAACATTGCGCACGTTTGCATTGACCTGACCATTTACTACATTGAACTGCTGATTCGCAATGTCCGCCCCTTTGTTATAGTTCGCCAAAATTGGGTTGTAGCTACTTGGTTTGTATTCAGTAAACTGTTTCAAATAACCCGCATGGATAAATTTGAGCGACGTGTCTTGTTGGAAAACGGGAACTGATTGATAATTGAAATTACCAACATGACCGTACTCAAAATATTTGTCACCATGCTGTGCATCGTCATATACTTTTTTGCCTTGCTCGTAGCCGAAAATCAATTCATAGCTTGCGCCACCAATCACTAAACCTTTACTCTTTGCGGTATCAATTTTTTCGTTCTCGAAACGCTGACGCAAACGCGCATTCACGCGCCAACGGTCTGTATTGTCTGATGGATTGAATTCACTGTTGAATGCTCTCCACGAACGACCACTTCCGTCCACAGGATTTTGTTTATCGCGAATTGCGTAATAGTTACCCAATACGCTAAACTCCATCGTTTTGGAAAGTTTTACCACGATTTTGCTCGTCAAATCCAATTGCTTATAGCCTAGATTAGGTCTTACTTTCAACGCATCGAAATCGCTACTTTTCAACAATTCCGCAGCAGCAACTGGCGTTCCTCCTCCGATATAACTCACTGGATTTTCGCGCAACTTCGCAGCTACATCAGATTTCACTGCATAAACTGGAATCGCGGCAGGGCTTGGGTCTAAATTGCTGCGATATGTACCCGACATGCGGATACCAATCACTGGCTCTCTATATTTGCCACCGTATTTGTCAACACGCTCTTTTTTTAATAATGGCGCAGCAAATGAACCTTCCAAAAAGTTGTAACCATAAGGTGTCAAACCCGTAGAGGTTTCTGCATCAAGGCTACCAGAAATTTTGTCCGAAATGGATTTCGTCGAGATGACGATGCCCCCCCCAGTAAAATCACCGTATTGCGCTTCCAAACCACCCGTGATAACCTCCAACTGCTCGATGGCAGAAACAGGAACGGTGTTGGTTCCGCGTACACGAACCCCATCAATGATGTAAGCCGTTTGTTCAGAACGACCACCTTTCACGTTGATATTTCCACCGTCAACACCTACTGCAACACCCGCAACCGAACCTGCAATCGCCGCAACGTCGCGGGTCGGCAATTTGGCCATTTGCGTAGCCGTCAACGTTCCGCCTTGCGTGGTTACGTCGGTTTTCACCAATGGAACCCGCGTAGCAGTAATGATGGCTTCGGTCAACTGGATACCATCTTTCACCAATTTAATGTTGAAATCACGGATTCTGTTTTCTACCGTAATGTTCGTCGTTTTGAAAGCTTGATAGCCCAATAATACCACCTCGATATCGTAGTCACCTGGGTCGAGGTCCAGTGAGTAATTTCCATCAAAATCGGCGGCTGTGCCTTTCTTGAATTGTCCGTTTTTTGTGATTTTGATTACCGCAGATGGCAATGGTTCCTTGTTTTCAGCGTCCGTGACAGTGCCACGCAACGTTCCCTGAGCCAAACCAACCACCGTCATGCTCGCAATCAGCACCAACAGAAGTAAAAGTCTTTTAATCATATCCAAAATTTAATTTTTATTACTTTTTAAACTCTTTTTTTGAAATACTATGTTTTTTTAATGAATTTCCTAATGCAATAATTTTACCCTAAACAGATTTTGATGCAAAAATACACACCAAAGAAGCCGCCGAGCAGACAACCAAACACGCGCCTGCGACAGCACGACATCGAATGGGATTTTTTACAGATTGAAATAATGTTAAAACGAGGGTCTTGGAAAAAAACGAATAAATTATGATAAACGAATAATTGAAACTGTTATAGATTCTTTCGATACTTTAATTAAAAAAAAATGTTAGAATATTTTATAAAACGGATTTATGGTCAAAATTTTTTCATGCGCACAATTCTTTTCAAACTGCATTCATTTCTGCGCGGACAAAGTTAGAAAAAAATCCCTATATCTTTGGCAATGATTAACATTTTATTATGCAAAATATTTATTTCATTCTACTTTTTTCATCAAATTATATAAAAAAAAGTTTTTTACAAAATAAAATTTCAAGAAACATCTTTTTTTTTTATAAAAATTTTAAATTACAAAAAATAAAACTTTCATAAAAAATCCGAAAAATGAAAAATAAAACGCAAAAATTGCTTTCCAATC
>JBJOPA010000096.1:0-8741 GCA_046051005.1 Bacteroidota bacterium | reverse complement strand
ATCAGACAAGCCGAAAATGAGAAGCAATTGGCGATGCAACAAAAGTCTTTCGTAACCCAAAATCAACAGCGTTCGGAAGAGCAAATTGCCGTAAATCAACGTAAAATCAATCAATTACAAGAAGAATTGACGTTTTTGAGAGACGATATTACAGAAGAAAAACACATTGAAAAAACCCTCGAAAAACAACTCGAAGACGCAAAACAACAACTCGAAAACGTCCGAAACAATCACGGAAATCTCAAAACAGGCGTGGACGAATTGTTGAAACAACAACAACAAATCGAAAGAGAATTGTTTGAGTTAGAAAAGAAAAAAGCGATTGCCCAAAACCAAATCGAAAACCAACGACGCGACATTACGCAACAACAAAACGATACGCAAAATCGGCGCAAAGAATTGGCAGAGTTGACCGAAAAAGTGGCAGAACAAGACCATAAAATCAAGGAAAAACAAGCCGAACTCGACCTTTTTGAAAGAGAAGAAGCCGAAAGAACGCAAGGTTTGGAACTCGCGCAACAAAAAATTGAAGAATCGCAACAAAAATTGGCGAGCGAATTGCGCGCACTCGATGCCAAACGAAACGAGTTCCGATTGACCAAAAGCATGATTGAAAAGCTCGAAGGCTTTCCTGAATCTATCCAATTTTTGGCGAAAAACAAAGATTGGAACGCGCCGTTGCTCAGCGACATCGTTTTTGTTACCCCCCAGTATCGGGCGGCAATTGAGAATTATTTAGAAAATTATTTAAATTATTACGTCGTCGAAACCCTTGACGAAGCCGCAAAAGCCATCACGTTGCTCAGCAATTCGCAAAAAGGGAAAGCAAATTTCTTTATTTTAGACGAGTTTCGGAAACATGCGCCCGCCGTTGCGCCGCTTGCAAACGAACCATTTTCGGCGTTGTCTTTCATCGAAGTTGATGCGAAATATAAACCAATTTTCAATTATTTGCTTCAAAATGTCACCGTTTCGGAAGATGAAAACTTGAAAACTCCGTCGAATACTGGGGGGGTGCTTTTGTCGCGTTCGGGAAGCTATATTCGTCGTCCGTTTTCGATTTCGGGCGGTTCAGTTGGGCTTTTTGAAGGCAATAAAATCGGTCGAAAAAAGAATTTAGAAATTTTAGAACAAGAAATCAAAACCGCCGAACGGATTGTTGAGCAGTTGCAACAAGAGTTGACGAGCATCAAAGAACAAGTCAAAATTTTAAAAACAAATGATAAAACTTTGGTGATTCGACAAACCAAAGATGTTTTAAATTTATTTGTAAATAATAAATCTATTTTTCAAACGAAATTTGAAAATTTTACCGCCTTCGTGAAAGAAGCCGACGAACGCGAAACAAACGCCGAAAACAACATCAAAAATCTGCAAAATGACATCGTAGAAACCGAAGCCAAATTGCGCGAACAAACCGTTGCATTGGCTGCCGCAAAAATGAACGCCACCCAAGCAGACGCAAGTTACAGAGACGTGGCGGACAGGATGTCGCATTTTTCGCAGCAATATAACGAGCAAAACGTAGCATTTATCCGTCAACAAAACAAGGTTTCGACGTTTCAGCGCGACATTGCTTTCAAAGAAAGACAACTCGACGAAGCAAAAGCCATTCTGAAACAAGCCCAAAACACCGTCGCAAATATTAAAGATGAATTGAATGCCGCCCAAACGGACATCAATCGTTTGCAACGGGATTTGGAAGAAAATTACGAACGACGGAAAATTGCGCAAGGAAATTTAAACGATTTTGAGCAATCTTTCTATAAAAATCGAAACCACATCAACGAACAAGAAACGTTGTTGCGCGACGTGAATCGCAAGCGAAATGAAGTCCAATCGCTGGTGAACCAATTGAAAGATAAATTTAATGACATTAAATTAAAAATCTCTTCGATTGGCGAACGCTTGCAAGTTGAATTTAATATTTCGGTCAACGATGCCATGAATCAGACCGTTTCGCAAGACATTGGTGACCCCGAAGAATTGGACAAAAAAGTGACCAGTTGGAAACGACAACTCGACACGTTTGGCGAAGTAAACCCGATGGCTGTCGAAGCATTTAACGAAATGAAAGAGCGTTTTGACAATATTTCGACCCAACGAAACGACATTGTTGCCGCCAAAACTTCGTTGATGGAAACCATGAAAGAGATTGAAACCCTCGCCACCGAACAGTTTATGACGGCTTTTGAAACCATTCGCACGTCGTTCCGAGAGGTTTTCAAATCCTTGTTTTTTGAAGAAGATGATGCCGATATTGTGTTGATTGACCCTACAAAACCATTGGAATCGGGCATCAATATCATCGCAAAACCGAAAGGAAAACGCCCACAAAGCATCGCGCAATTGTCGGGCGGTGAAAAAACGCTGACCGCTACGGCGTTGCTGTTTGCGTTGTATCTCTACAAACCCGCGCCGTTTTGTATTTTTGACGAAGTTGACGCGCCTTTGGACGATGCAAATATTGAAAAATTCAATAAAATTATTGAAAAATTTTCTAAATCTTCTCAATTCATCATCGTCACCCACAACAAAGCAACGATGGCTGCGGTGGACGTAATTTATGGCGTTCACATGCCCGAACAAGGCGTTTCGGCAGTTACGCCCGTAGATTTTCGCTCGTTTGGGCATACGCAAACCTTTGAAGCGATTCAAAACTAATTCAAAAAAAAACATTTCCCTCGTGCCTATGCGCGAGGGAAATGTCAAACAAATTTCTATCAATTTCTATCTCATTTTTTCTTTTGGTTTGCTACTTTTGCTCATTCTACTTTTGAGGAAAGTTGTCTTTTCAAACCTTTATAACTCTTCAAAACTACGCGCACCGAGCCAACCGAAACAGGCGATTCAATGGAAAGTGGTACGCGGTTTGCGTCGTCGCTTGCCCAAATTTTCATTTGCGAACCTTCTTTGAACACTTGCCCTGCGACCACTTGTGGCGAAAATTTGATGGTCTGATGCACGCCGTTGTCTCTAATTTTTTTACGCTCTTTTCCTAAATATTTTACGGAAAGTGGATATTCTTCTTCGTCCAACATTACTTTTACACCAAATGTTTCCCCGTTTTGCATGGCATCGAAATTCATCGTTCGAGTGTAATAAACCGCCGACAACACGTCGTGCATGTAACCCGAAAGTTTGCGCATGCCTTTGTTGTCTGTGGTGGTGTTGGTTCTGCCGCGTTCGTATGAAATATTTTTGCCCGCTTGGTCAAAATTGACTTGGTCAAACAATTTATAGCCGCCTTCGTGTACCGTTCGCGTGGCTTTGACGGGCAACAATGTGCGTTTGTCCACCAACGTTTCGTAGTAATCGCGGACTTTGAAAAACCAATCGTAGCTGCCGTACGTCCAACCGCTTGCCATGATTTTATATTTGTCGCCCGCATCTTCAACCTTGAAAACGACTTCGCCCGCGCCTACCCATGCGCCACTCAAATAATAATAAATTTTATAATTCAACTCCTCTCCCGCCTGAAAAACTTCGTTTTGAACGGCTGGAATTTGTGAAAGCACCGTTTTGCCCTCGTTATACTGGGGGGGGGCGATTTGGAAGGCGGAAAACGCCGAAGCAACGAAATAAGTAGTTGTCAAAGCGGCAGTTGCGAAAAATTTAACAAAATTCTTTTTCATCTTTTCTGTTGTTTTAAATTTTAATTCTGATAAAAGTGGTAACGCTGAAAATCATGTTATTCTGACGAAAAACTATAAATAAATAACGCAAAAATTGGCAAAACAGTTTCCCAATCAACCAATTTTAAGATTTTTTTAACATAAAAAAAAGGAAAAACTGAAAGGTTTAACAAAATTTTAAAACCAATGGACAGGCAATCCAGTAAGTTTTTTGACAAAAAAATTGGGAATAAATAAGCAAAAAATAAGATGTTAATTGAATTGTTTTCTAAAAAACCAAGACGTGGCGGCACTCAAGGCAACAGAAATCAAGCAAATGACATAGAAAGACGACGGGTGTTCTGCCGCAAAAGGAATCGTAACATTCATGCCGAAAAATGACGCAACCAACGTCGGCACCATCAAGACAATCGTAATCGTCGTAAGGCGTTTCATCACGGCGTTCAAATTATTAGAAACGATGCTATGATAGGCATTCATCGTACCCCCCAGTATCGTCGTATAAATTTTTGCCATTTCTAAGGCTTGATTGTTGTCAACGATGATGTCTTCCAGTAATTCTTCTTTTTCTTCTTCTCCTCTGATGTGCAAAAAATCAATACGTTTTATTTTCATCATCAACAATTCGTTGGCGTTCAAGGCATTTACGAAGTAAACCAATGCTTTTTCAACGCTCAACAATTGCTTGATTTCTACATTTCCGCCGCCGCTTGTGCTGTACACATCTTTTTCGATAGACGACCGCCGATGATTGAGTTTTTTCAATCCTTGTAGAAAACGCTGCGTATTTTGTTCAAATATTTGTAGAATAAATAATCGTTCGTCGTGTGGGTCAAAATTTTTGACACGTCCGCTCAAAAAACGCTCGATGACTGGATTTTCAAAACCCGAAATGGTCACCAAATGGTCAATCGTGAGGATAATCCCAATCGGTACGGTGATGTAGATGGAATCGGCTTCGCGGTCAATCCCCGTGTTCACGACGGGCGTATTGAT
Organism: Bacteroidota bacterium; assembly: GCA_046051005.1. GTDB lineage: Bacteria > Bacteroidota > Bacteroidia > Chitinophagales > Saprospiraceae > JAAFJT01. The sequence goes on along the minus strand of JBJOPA010000096.1, from coordinate 4,110 downwards.
GACGATGAGGCGTGCGTCGTCCTCTCGTTCATAGCGCGTTCGTTCGTCAATGTCGAGGGGGTCGGTCAAAAAATCGAGTGGAATGAGCAGTTTTTGGGCAAGGTCTTCGAGTTCGCCTTGCGCGAAGGGCGGCGTGAGGTTAATCCAGCAACCAACTTCTGGATCTCCTAACTCGACCAGTTGCCCGCTTGCTCTTGCATAAAATCGAATCATAATCGTCAGAAGAATCCATTTTTAAAATTTTTAGTGAAAAAATAAAAATCATTTTGCTTTTTCAAGCCGTTTTGAAGGCAAATATACTGGGGGGTGTGTCAAACGGACGCAAAAGTAAAGGAAAAAAATAAAACAAGGTCTATTTTCCTCCGAAATAACGCAATTTCTCTGTTTTTTTAAATCAAAAATTTAAGAAAAATATTTTTCATCAAAATGACATTAAAAATATTTTATCTATCTTGACACGTCAACTGAATTGTTTAAATCGCCCGTTTTGACTGCCGTGAAATCAAAATTGGTGGTTGTCGCTGAAAAATTTGTCGTAAACGTATTAGAAGTCGCCAATGTGAAGGGCGTATTGAGGTTCAAGGCAACGCTTTGCGAGATAAATTTCCATCTCGCCGCCGTGAATTGTGGCAAATAACCGACCGACAAACGGCGCATTTGCAGCAAATCCGCTACGTTTGCATCGTCGTCGCCATTCACATCTGCCGCCCGATAATCGAAAACCGACGAAAACGGTTGCAAACCCAACACATGCCGCAACAATCGCAACGCATCAGAAATTTCTGAGCCATTTTCTGAATCGTCGGCATTTTTCTGAACCGAAACCGTTACATTCGTATTCAACGCCACCGACGAAAACGAAAACGCACCCGTCGCACTCGTGCGCACGGAATCCGACCCAATTCTGACCCAAACGTTGGCAACGCCGCGCCCATTTACCGTCCGAATCATGCCCGAAATGGCTCCAAAATTAGCCGTCGGATTGTTCACGCCATCAACATCAATGGGTTGTTGATTGAGGGGGTCGAGCCAACTTTTCAAGGAATTTGTAGGCGCGCCGCCGCCTGTCCACGACTTTGCGAAGCGTCCGCACAACGCCCACAACGCAATGCACGGGTCGGAAAAACCTGCGCCTTGCAACTGCCCAACGATGCGCCCAAAAGGGTCGAACAAAGGCGAACCCGAACTGCCCGCCTCTATCGCGCCTGCATTGGGCGTAATCCGAAGGTGATGAAAAGCAGGCGTGGTCACGCCATTCGACCAAGCCTGCGGCTGTGAATAGACGAGCGATTGGCGATAATCGAACGTAATTTTTTTAATATCTCCTTGCGGATGATGAATCAAAAGCGAACTAAATGGCGCATTGTTGCTGTCCAAAGACCAACCATTGAAAAACGCATTGAAATTTTGAGGAATGCGTTGACCAATTTCTAACAACAAAAAATCGGATTGTTGCCGACCTGCCCGCAATTGACAACCTTGCAACGATTGCAACACGGGTTCGCTCGTCGCGCCCGCGCACGTGGGACTTTCGTAGTTGAAATAGAACGTCCACAAGTCATAATTGGGCGTAAAACCGTCGGCACAATGATAGGCAGTCAGCAAATATGGCGTTCCGTCGCGGCGCGTATTGTTGACCAAACTACCCGAACACCAACCCAAACCCTCTCGAAAATTCATCAAAATACGGGTCACGCCGCGTTTTTGATTTTGATACGCCGCACCTTGTGGGCAATTGACGTTGACTTCGCAAGGCAACGACGAACCGAAATCATCGCCACTCAAATTGGTGCCAATATTTTGATAGACATAATATAAATTTTGAATTTCAAAGTCTATCAACGGTGCAATATCGGCAATCGTTTGTCCAGTGGCTGCCGACAATTCGACGACGACGCTCAAAACGTCACCCCCCAGTATATCTGTCTGAAAATTGGTCGAATTGCTTCTTTCTGCCAAATTTTGTTTTATATTTCGACTATTTTCAATAAAAAAATTCGCGTTTGAAGGCATTTTATTTACCTTGATGTTCAACGCCAATCCCTTCGCACCTGCTGACTGCATGCGCAAAACGAGTTGAAAACGACCGTTTTCCAACGTTCGCCACACGCCTTGACGGTGCGAAATTTGAGTCGGCACATTGGCAGCGCAACGCACGTCTGCCCAACCTTTTGCGCGGTCTTCGGCTTGCAAATCGGCGATATTGGGCGGTAAAACGGTGACGATACTGGGGGGGGGCGTATTTTGAGGTTTTTGCGAAATCGCAACCCCCATTTTTAAAACAAAAAACGCCAACAAACTGAAACGAATAGAAAAGTGCATGGAAATTGTAAGATTTTATAAGCAATGTATAATTTTTCAAGAACTTTTTTCAATCGAAAAACCTTGCAAAGAAACGCAAATATTTCACCAAAAACTACACGTTGCGTATCCCCTAAAAAAGGTATTTTTCAAGAAAATAACCTTTTTATAGTATTTTTTTAGCAAAAAAATGAAAATAAAGGTTCAAAAATAATTTTCAACGCCTTATTTTGAACCTCATTTGGGGAAATTCGTTTCTAAAATATTTTTTTCAAAAATGTTTTTGTTAAGAAAAATCTAATTTTTAAAATTTTCCGTAGAAAATTTATAATTTTGCCTTTTGAAAATTTTAAAAACACGCATATAATTTTTATCAATAAAAATAGTTTACAATATGGCGGAACAGAAAAAATTAGTTCGTATTTTGAGCCTCGACGGAGGCGGCATTCGCGGGTTGTTGGTTGCCCAAATTTTAGAAATTTTGGAGGCAAAACTCAATACCCGATATGAAAAAAAGTTTAATAAAAAACCTGAACGCCCCATTCGCTTGGCGCAATATTTTGATATGATTGCGGGTACTTCGACAGGCGGCATTTTGACCTGCGCGCTCTTGATGCCGGGCAAAGACGACCCCGAATATCCCCGCTATTCCGCGACCGATTGTGTGAATATTTATCTCAAAAATGGTAAAAATATTTTCACAAAATCTTATTCGGGTCGCTGGCCCGGTTTTTTGTCGGGCTTGACGGGTTCAAAATTTGTGGGAGAAAACATCGAAACGGTCTTGAAAAAACACTTCGGCGACACAATGTTGAGCGGTTTGTTGCGTCCGTGTTTGATTACGAGTTACGACATCGAAAAACGAAAAGCCGTCTTTTTCTGTCAACACGATGCCGTAGAACGCGGTGAATTATATGACTTTCCTGTGCGCGAGGTGACGCGCTGTACGTCGGCTGCGCCCACTTTTTTTCCGCCTGCCTTTGCACAATCCGAAGCAAAATTGGTCTATCACTCAATTGACGGTGGTTTATTTGCCAACAACCCAACGATGTGCGTTTTGATAGAATCGTTGAAATATTTTGGAAAAAAACGCGGTTCGTCGTTGCTCAATCCTGCCGAAACGGTTGTGGTTTCGATTGGAACGGGAACAATTGACAAATCTTATAAATATAAAAAAGCAAAAGGTTGGGGCTTGATTGGTTGGGTGCAACCGATTATTGACATCATGATGAGCAGCGTTTCTGAAACGGTGGATTATCAAATAAAAAAATTATATGATGCCATGGGTGTGCATACGCAATATCTGCGCATTTCGCCAGATTTGATGAATGCAAGTCCAGACCTCGACGACGTGAGCGACGACAATTTGGAAGCATTGCGACAAGCGGGCATCGCCAACGCGCTGAAATATGACGATAAATTAGATGCTATCGTTGATATGTTGCTCGAAAACGAAGTGCAACAAGTGGCTTAAAATAGGTATCTTTTCTGAATCAATCATAATCCAACAGCCTCGTATGCGTGCATACGAGGCTGTTGGGTTATGGATTCAAAAGGGCGAAGTTTTCCCTAATTTCATTTACGAATACAATTAAACTGAAACCATATTTGACTAATTGAAAAAACAAAAATAGCACTTTTTCCGAAAAAAAAGATACCCCCCAGTATATTCGCCTTTTTTGGAGGGTTTATACTGGGGGGGGGCGAAAATCCGCAAAACATCTTTACATTATCGCTAGTATATTAGTACCTTTTAAATAAAAAATAGAATCTCTATTATCAAAATATATCAAATAAAAAAATTATATG
>JBJOPA010000095.1:0-6087 GCA_046051005.1 Bacteroidota bacterium | reverse complement strand
TGCCAATGGATTTTCGACTGACGAAAATGTTTTTCAAGCCATGACAGACACCAGTTTGCAGAGAAACGGACGTTCTCGAAATCTATATGACACCACCGTTACGCAAAAAAGTTCGGGTGTTTTTGGACGCTTGTATTATGACTTGATGGGTTATGCGAACTTAATCGGCATGGTAAAATGGGAAAAAAACAGTCAATATACTGGGGGGGGCGGCAATGCTTGGTTTTGGAGCATTGGCGGCAATGTTTTGTTGAATAAATGGATTTCCAGTACGAAATTAGACCATTGGAGTTTGCGGATGAATTATGGAAATGTAGGCGGTTTGCCGATGCCGTCGTTGGCACGGGCAGGCGTTAATGACCGTTTGGCACTCGTCAGCGAGCGAAAAAAAGAGTTTAATTTGGGTACACACTTGCAATTTGCCAACGGAAAACTTGATGTGCAGATGGATTATTTCGTCCGCCGTTTTACGAATTTGTTGTATCCTTTTGACCGTGTTCCCGCGGGATTTGGCGTTCCACCAAACGGGATACTTTGGGCAAACGGCGGTGACATGACCACCAAAGGTTGGGACATTTCGGTGGATTGGCGTGTCGTGCAAAAGCAAAAATTCTCTTGGAAAACGGGCTTGATTCTCAACACCAACAAGACGAAGTTAAATTCTATTGAAGCATCATCTTTGAATGGATTTGTGAATGGCATTTCAGACGTGGGCTATACGGGTTCGCCGGGTTTCGGCGGCGTGACGTTGAATCGGTTGGCTTATGGAAGCAATATCGGACAAATTTTTGGATATGAAGACGCAGGTTTAGACAACAACAACATCATGTTGATACGTAAAGCGGACGGAAATACTGCCCGCATCAATACGGGTACTGATGCCGATAAAAAGTTATTGGGCAGTGCCATTCCTAAATATACGTTGGGTTGGTCGAATGGGTTGACTTGGGGAAAATGGGATATGTCGTTGCTCGTGCGCGGTGTTTTTGGGCATAGTTTGGTCAATCAAATGCGTATGTTCTATGAAAATGGCGAACCCAGTAGCGCGTTAAGTTACAATCGAATTGATACGAAATATGCGGATACCAATCTCAAATTAGGTGGTTTTACGAGTCGTTTTGTAGAAAAAGCGGATTTTGTCCGCATCGAAAATTTGGAATTGGGCTACGACTTGACAAAACCGAGTCAGAAAATCTCAAAATTGCGGGTCTATGCGGTTGTCAATAATTTGTTGACGTTGACCAAATACACGGGCATCAGCCCCGAACCGCAACTCGAAGACAGGGGTTCGCCCAGCAACGGCGGTTATAATTTTTCTCAACCGTTGGTGATGGGCATTGACCGTCGTGGGGGCTATTTGCCGTCGCGTTCGTTCAGCGTGGGCGTAGAAGTTCGGTTTTAAGGGTTGAAAATGCCACCCCATGGCAAACGCATTGAAATTATATGTATTGATAATCATTTAATTACGCTTATTATTTATTTTTTATTCAAAAATTATTCAGAATTATATTTTGAAAACGGCAAAAAAATGCCTACCCCAAAAAAATAATAGTCTGTGTAAAGTATTGATTTCAAAATCCAGAAATTTTAATACGTTTGCCCTACAACAAAAATCGCCGCATCGAAATTTTCGATGTGGCGATTTTTTTAAATAAAAACAACAAAAAAATACTGGATATACTGGGGGGTCAAATTTTTATCCATTTTTGATAACACGCGAGCCTTCCGTTTATGCTCAACTGGACGATATAAAATCCGATGGGTAAATTATTCTCAAAGTGGATCTTTTCATGCTGTTCGCCAACAAATTGCAAACCCAATTTTTTTTGATAGACTATTTGACCTTGCATATTTAGTACAGAAACTGCTACTTCGCCAACATCTTTCAATTCGTAATTTAAATTGAAATCGTTTTCAGTAGTCGGATTAGGAAAGATTTTTAATTCACTCATTTTATTGTTTTCTACTATTTTTGATAAGGGGGTTGGGCAACTATTTTGGTAATCTCTATAATAAATTCTATAAGATTTCCATTCACCTGCTGGCATACAGTTGTGTCTTACTTCAATTCTATAATAATTGCAACTAACCATTCCCAAATCGCTTGCAAACACATCAATAGATGATCCAAACGCTGATGACGCAGCATAAGCACGTATAGGAGCATTAGGAATGCTCGCATTCCTGACATAAATTACTCGTTCATTATTTGAGTAAAGCCCAAATGTTAATATGTTGCTACTTACAACGGTGTCTTGGTTGATGTTGTTATACACATTCCTAAGTGCAGGCGGTAAACAATAGCTGCCACAGGTTCCTATACCAAAATCTCTGATTATCCAATCGTTGGTATTTGCATAGGCAAAGCGTTGTATCGGATCGGAATCAATAAATGTCATTGTATAAAATCCACACGCAAGATTTCTGATGACAATTGACGTGTCATCTGTTTTATAATCCTGCGACGTTCCTGTTAGTTTATTGTCTAGTCGTATGAAATATTGATAGCCATACGGACATTGCTTAGACCACCTTATTCGTACACTTGTCGTATCAATAGAATCTATGGAAAGGGTTTTTGCTGGTGACTCATCATATCTGTAGATTCTATATGGTAATGTCCACGCAGAGGCACTTGTTCCACAAACTTTTCTAAGTCGTCCCATGTAACGGGAGCAAGGTTTGAAATAAGTGCTTCCCTCTAATGCCAATCCCTTGATAATCGTATCCGCTTGATGGCTAATGGGGTCAAGGTTTGAGATAAGTACTTCCACTGTGTCGTTTGGAATTTCTCCAAGTACCTGAAATACGCGGTTAGGGTGAATCTTCATATCAAAAACATAAGGCGTGTTACATAAGTTTGGGCAATCTGTGCTAGCAAATGCGATTTTAGATTGAGAACAAGGGGCTACAAACGTCAATTGATAGTCCACGCAAGGAGTTAATTCATCTATAAAAAAGCTACCACTTTCTCCTAAGAAATTGACCTGTATAGACTTGCCTCCAACGCTTGATCTTGCGGAGACAACATAAGTCAAATTTGGCTGAAAAACACCCCTACTTTCCCAATCAACACGAAATTGAGTAGGAGTGGTTGCTGTCACCCTGAAATTAGTTGCTTGCATAGGGCAAAATCCCGCACAATTATTAAAAGTATAGACAGGCGACCATAGGGTGTCTTGGTTGCAGATTCGTCCCACATGAACTTTGTAGCGTTCGCAACGCGGTATGATGGTAGCCAAAGTGACCGTTGGAGGTGCATTTACACCCCTAATTGTCCGTATGGAATTGGGGTTGTTCTCCTGCCAATATTCAACGATAAAGTTTTGTAGGGGGTAAGTACCCCTATCCCAAGAGATACCAAGATCTGAAAGTTTAACATTAGGAACCGTAGCACAAGCCGAATCATAGCAAAAAGTAGAAACGCGCTGAATCGGGCTCCAATCAGAAAAAGTATTTTGTAAACATTTTTTGCGAATCTTCCCTTCATAGACCACACAACCTGGATGAGTAGATGAAAAAACCCTACCACTACTTGTTGTTAATTCGCTTCGCCAAGCTGTATCTAATCTTGTTCTGTATGCAAATTCAAATGTATCTAAGCCGTTTGCGTTCCACCAAAATGGCATAAAATTATAACCTGGAAGAAATTGTATTGCAATAAAATCCGTAGGATAAGTACAAACGCTTCGGCAGCCATTCGTTTTGAAATTAATCGTATTACTTATAAAAAATTGCCCGTTACAAGTTTTTACAACACGTGCCTCGTAGCGCGTGCAAGGCATTAAATAGCCTGCAAAAAAAGATAACCCATTGACTGGATTGCGATGCCAAAAAAGGGAACCTATCGGGCGAATTTCTACCGTAAAGAGACCAAAAGTGTCTGTTGAACTCCAAAAAAAACAAGTCGCATTACCAACAACGGACTGTTCTACCCTAAAATTTGTAGGTGCTACACAGTTTTGTCCATTTATTTCAGAGACAAATAAAATAAAAAACAGATAAATAGCAATAACTCTTTTCATATATCTTTTTTTTAGTTGATTTTATAATATAAATAAATAGACAGATAAAAAGGTTGAAAAGGTTGGGTCGAAAAGATAAATAAAAAAACTGATAATTGATAACGGATAGTTGATAATCATATACAACATTCAGCACATTGAACTAATAATTATTATTTTCTATTTTCATCTTAAATTATTACAATATTTTTTTTTAAGTTGATGTTTGATTAACTCTTTCAACGTTTCATCATTTATTTCAAGCAATTTCAGCAATGCATTTCTATTGTGTGGAAATGGGTGATAGCCAATCGCATAAATGATTTTCCTCAAATAAGAATACTTATCACCATTTTCAATTATATATATTGGTATATCATTAATTGCATTTGTCAATATAGGTATTACATCAATATCTGTATTGAACCGTCTTTGAAACAGGGATACAATATCTTCATGTTCCCGATGCCAATTTTCTAAAAGTAAATCTCTCAATAAATGAAGGAGACTATCATCAATTAAATTAAAAGAGAATGCGATAAAAAAAGTATTTGATAACAAATTGCCATCTTTTTGGGCGTAAGCAATTTCTAAAGCATCAATTATATCTTTTGAAGTAAATGTGTCATAATATTTTTCTTCAAAATCTTTTTGTTCAAGTAGTCCTGAAAATAGGTCGTTTACACTTTTATTTATTTTTTTTCCAATCATTGTCGAAGTAATTTATTTATGAATATAACAGTAATTTACAATAATAATCTGTTAAAATACGTTTTCATAAACATCAATTTTTAAGCAAAAATACAATTTTATTTTAATTTTAAAATCAAAAATGCCACCCCCCAGTATCACATCACAAAACGACCCGTTTTAGCTCAATATTTTTGATAATGCCTTCTTTTTGCTGACATTCATAGCATTTTGAGGGGAAAATAGCCTCATTCGCAGCAAAATATTGAGGCGAATAGACGCTGACATACAGAAAAATGCGGTTACGCAGGGATTCGTCAGCATCAAATGCCCACCGATAAGTGACCATACAATTCGCCTTTTCCTCGTGCGCTATGCGTAGCCCGCGATTGCAGTCGTCGCCATAACCATACATCAAAACAGGGTGGGCATTGGGAAAAAAAACGTAATAATGCTTTCCGATGTATTTTTTAAAATCAATATTTGATAAATTATTATAAAATTGATTGGCAGGAATGGGAGTGTGTTTCCACTCATATACAGTTTCTTGTATGCCTCTTTTTGCGTTCCAAACATCAATTTGTCGAAGCATTTTTCTGTAAAAATGAAAAACGGAATCTTTTACTTGTCCATTTTCAAAATTTTCCCATTCTTCAATAAATCCTTCTTCGTCATATTGGATACAAATTTTATGTGGCGAATGGGTTTTCATACATGTTTTTTGTTTCAAAAGGCATTGTTTCGACGATTGACGACGAAGGGTCAATGTCTCGACCATTTGTTGGTTGTTCAAGTAATGATGAACGTTATAAGTCGTATATTTTTTTTGCTGAAATAATAAATTTTGGCTGATGAACATGCCTTTTTTTTGTCCATTTTCAGCATATCCAACCAATAAATCGTTGTTATTATTCAAACTATCTAACAAAAAAACGATATTGTGTTCTCTACATTTTTGTTCATTTTTAAGTATTTCGATTGGGAAACTATCAAAACAAACACCGTTTTTGTAGAGAAACAAAGAATCTACACCTGTTTTTTGACGATAATTGAGCCAAATACCTTCTTTTTTTGCAGCAATGAAAGCACCGAGTGGCAAGCAACTTCCGTCAATGGCTTTTCGATAATCTATGAACGTCGTCGGGTTGGCATCGCGGCTAGCCATGTCTTCATAAGACGGGACAAATGCCGCCGTATCATTGGGCTTACAACCAACGAACGCCATCAAAAAAGCAGATAATACAAATATTTTTTTATACATATTGTATGGTTTTTTTGGTAATGGGTGAAAATGGTTGATTGTTATAATTAGGCTGCAAACGCATTAGCATATTTTCCATGTTTGAAATAATACTTGTTGATGTACATACCAATAACATTATCGTGGATTTCT
>JBJOPA010000094.1:0-2544 GCA_046051005.1 Bacteroidota bacterium | reverse complement strand
GAGTTAAATGGAACTAAGTAGTTAAGTGAAATAAACAACAACACTGTTTGGAAGGTTTGAAACCCTGTCCGTTACCCACATCTATTGTTTTAAAAAAAGAGCTATAAAAAAGAATTGTGTTAAAAAAAAGAACGCTTCAATAAGGTTGTTTTTTCACCTTAAACTAAAAAAAGAGAAGTAAAAGTTCTTTGACAAAAAAGCATTAAGTTTGCGAATGAAAACAATCACTCTCAATCACTGCGATTTTGGAGATTTACGGCTCTCGAATCGCTTTTTGACAATCTTGACTCAATTATCGAGTTCCATCGGAACGAGTATTCCGAGTTGTGGGGTGGTTTGGGGGCAAACCAAAGCGATTTATCGCTTTTTAAGCAACCCGAACGTCACGCCACAGCACATTTTAAACGCCGAGCAAGAACGGATGTTAAGCCAGAGCATCCGAACCGGCTCCAAACGGTTGTATCACCTTCAAGATACAACCATTCTGGATTACAGCGACACGCAAGGACGGTACGACTTAGGCTGCTTGAACTATATCAATAAGCGCGGCATGTACGTTCACACGAGTTTGGTGTTGAACGCGGACCAAGTGGTTGAAGGAGTCCTAAACCAAACGTATTTGGAACGCTCCGAACGCTTATTGGGTTCCTCTCGCAGCTTGGTGGCGTTACAAAGCAATTTGCCTGTTGAGGCGAAAGAAAGCGGTCGTTGGGTTCATGATTTTGAAGCGTTTCAATCGCTGGTTTGTTGCCAAACGGCTTGTCACGGCATTAGCATTTGTGATGCTGAAGGCGATTTTTACGAACTTTTTTCGGCAAAAAAGGCCGAAAACGTGGATTTAATTTGGTGTGATTAATTTGCTACAATAAATTGATAATCAATAAGTTATAACTATTTTTTTAGAAAAAGCCTTATTGGGACTTAAAAATTTTATTAAATTAAATTTTTATTTGAAAAATCAAAAATAAGTTGATTTTTTAGGATTTTTTTTCTAAAAAACCCCTTGCTCCCAAAGAAACAAGAGGCACTTTCGTGCAACTTTTTGTATTATTGCACTTTAACAAAAATAAGATTGCAATGATACAAAATTTAAAAATTCTTTTAGCCAAAGCAGTTCATTTTTTTTATAAGCATCAATTCGATAAAATTCAAATTATAATTGAATCGATCAATGTCGAACTTCTGGATAAAAAACAGGCTTCCGAATTCGTTAAATTCCAAAAATTATTCTCTTTGGGGCAATTACTAGGCTTAACAACCCTTCATGCCATCTTAGAAATTCATGGCATAAAAAGTAATAACATTCAAAAAAAATATTCTTTTTTATGTAAAACATTGACTCATAATAAATTACATAAGATTCAAGAATATCTATTTGCCGAGCAATTAAAATCAAAGTTGGAAGAGTTGGCTTCCCAAAGTGAATCCGAATGGTCGAAATCCAATGTAACGGTCGTGGGGGATGCCAGTGTATTCAAACAAAATTTGAATAAAGAGCAACACGACAATGATTATTATTCCAGTTGGTTTAGTGGACAATATCATACTACCGTGACAGGATTCAAAATTTTAACACTCGGCGTTGTCATTTCAGGAATTTTTTATCCTTTGTATTACGAATTTATAGGCAAAAAAAACGACAAAGAAAAAGAGCTTTTTTGTAAGTTATTAAAAAAATTCAAATTTTTTTGGGAAGAAATTCAGAAAAAACATGCAATTCTCCCTAAAAAACTTCATTTGAGTTGTGATAATGGCTATAGTTGTAAAGAAATTGTAGAAAGTTGTGACTCGAATAACTTAATCTTATTGTCCGTTCCTAAGAAAAATAATTTATTTAAAATCAATAATATTTCAAAACCTTTAAACCAATGGATTGAAACGGAGTATTTAGAGAAAGAAAAAGCATTTCTCTCAAAACAAAATACTGAAAATAAAGAAAAAATCAATCTTAAATTTACATTACGAATCAAAGCTTATTATAAAGCGTTAGGAATCGAAGTTCTATTATTATTTTTTAGATACAATCATTCGGAAAAGGTGACGGTGATTTATTGCCCTGTAATCCAATCTCCGAATATTTTCGCTAAAACCATGCGCCATCATTGGTTTTCTCGGACCCAAATTGAACAATTTTTTAGAACGGTGAAACATATTTTAAAAATACAAGAAGTAAAATCTCAAACTAAAATTGAAATGGACATCAAATTAGGTCGTTTTTTGGGGCTGGCTTTAGACGCACAATTGTTTACAAAGTATTTAAAAAAAACTTGTAAAGTTTTAAAAAATGCGGGATTTAAACAGATTATAAAACATATTATTTTTAATTTAAATAAATTAGAAGAATTGGAGAACTTATTAGTTAATGAATTTAACTAAATTTAATAGCTTTTTCCAGTTCTAATCCTTATAAATAATTGAAAATCAATTGCTTATAGACCTTGTAATCACGCCAAAAAACAACGGTTGGCGCAACTTTAGCGGGACTTGAAGGTGTTGAAGTTCAAAAAAAGAGGTGTAAGCATTTTGCAGAATGGATCCATATTA
>JBJOPA010000093.1:0-11379 GCA_046051005.1 Bacteroidota bacterium | reverse complement strand
CCCCCCAGTATTCGACAACAAAGTGACCCCCGCAGACGATTGCGCCGCGTCTAAACCCACCATCTGAACGCCCTGAAACAACGACAAACGCGCCGTCAAATTAGAACGAACCGAACCGCTGGAACCAGCAGAATTGATGGTGACAATCACTGTTTGTGCATCGCCACATACATTCAGAAAACGAGGTGCGTTGCTGGCATCTCGAAATTGCACCCGAACGTTGTCTTGTGCAAAAAGCGACATCGAGGCAAAAGCACTCAATATCGTCATCAGTACGATGCGTAAAAGTTTGTTTTTCACAGAATTATACATTTTAATTAGTAAAATATCGTGTAAATCAAAAAATGATAAATGTCAACTAATAAAAAAATCAACTGTTTTGTCGAAACATTTTATAGATAACTTATTGATTGATAACCTTTTTTTATTGCGAACTTCGTGCCACAACAAACGAATAACCTTCGACCGAACGCACACACGCGAACTGCCAAACAAAAAATTGAAATTGGGAGGATTTCTAAAAAACGTCAAAAACTTTTTGCCTTTTTTTTGACCTGCTGAATGTTCATGGATTGCTCGATTTTGTTCTTTGGGGGGACAAACGCGCAACGACAGCAGATTTTTTTCCAGAAAACGTACAGAAATTTTAGTGTTGTTCGATTCAGATTGATAGAAAATTGTAATGTGAAGCAAAAGGGTTTTGCTCTACCCTATAATACCATCAAAAATATGCCAAAAACGCACAATATACTGGGGGGGGCTTCGTTTTCTCAAAAAATATAAAAAAAAAATATTGTGATGATAATTTCTTGATTTAAATGCAAATATAAAACCGTAAAATGAATTTTGGAGAAATAAATATGTTTTTTTTAAATTTTTACCTTTTTTTAAGTAGTTATTGATTCTATTTTTTGTTTAATGTAAAACCTTTTTTTCTATTGATATTAGATAAAATTTAAGAATCTAACAGTTCTGGTGGCAAATTTTTCTGATTTTTTGCGCCCAATTGACGTATTTTTTCAGCGCGTCCGATGAGCGTGTCGCCATATTTCGGCGAATTTTGCAACTTGTTGAACGCATCGTGATACGCGCTTTGCGCACCGTCCAATTGCACCCCAATCCGTTTCAAATCTTCGATAAACAAAACAAATTTGTCATACAAAAGTCCACTTTGCCAAGCGATTTCTAAGACGTTTTTCTTTTGATTTTCCTGTTTCCACGTAAAAGCGACCGTCCGCATGGTCGCCAACAAAGTCGTCACCGACACCAAAATGATGTTGCGGTCAAGCGCGTCGTTGAACAATTGCGGGTCGGTTTGCAACGCCGTTGTCAAGGCAGGTTCGATGGGAACGAACAGCAAAACATATTCAGGCGCATTTACATTTGAAAGGGCGGCATATTTTTTTCCGCCCAAATTTTTGATGTGTTCACGCAGGCTCATCACGTGTTGCGCGAGCTGTTTTTGCTGCAATTCGGCATCATTTTCATTGAAAAAACGCTCATACGCCGTCAACGAAACTTTTGAATCAATTATCAAATGCTTTGAATCGGGCAAATGAATCACAAAATCGGGTCGTTTTTGGCGTTGTTCGTCGTCAAAAAGCGACAATTGCGCCGAAAAATGGACATCGCGGGTCAATCCAGCGCGTTCCAACAACATTTCGAGTTGCCATTCGCCCCAATCGCCTTGTTTTTTAGAATCGCCGCGCATGGCGGAGACGAGGTTTTGCGCATCGGCACTCAATTGCTGATTGAGTTGCTGCAATTGGTCTATTTGGGTGCGCAATTCGCTGCGTTGTTTGGTTTCTTCGGTCAATTGTTGTTGAATATTTTGTTGCAATCCGTCAATCGTTTGCCGCAACGGTTTCAACAATAAATCCATTTGTTCTCGATTTTCTGCTCCAAAACGCTGCGATTTTTCCTGCAAAAGGCGGTTGGCAATATTTTCAAACTCGGTTTGGAATCGGGTTTGCAATTTTTCCACTTCGCCGCGTTGTTCCGCCAATCTTTCTTCTAAATTCAGATTTTGGGTTTCGACGCTGGCGATTTCTTTGTTTAATTCAATAATTTTTCCACTTTTTTGAACATCTTGTTGCTTCAAATCATTGATTTGACGTTGCCAATCGTCGGCAAGTTCGCGCAAAATGTAGTTTTTTTCGACGGTTTCGCGGGCGAGGCGCGTGGGGTCGTTCGCCGATTGCAACCGCGCCACCAACCAAGCCAGCACCGCACCAAGCAAAAAAGAAATTATCAAAAAAGTAATATCCATCAAAAAAATATTTTTAAAATATTGAAAATCAAATCAAAAACTAAAAAGGGGGAATATTTTTTGAAACGCATCAAAAAATAGCCCCCCCCCAGTATATTTGTCTAAAAAATGGCTAAAAAGCATTTTTTATAAACATTTTTTATAATTTTTTGATTTTTTATTCTGCGTAGTCGTCTGCTTGCGCTTTCATTTTTTTGCGCGAGCGGTGCGAAACAAGCGGATTGGCAGACATTTCGGCGTGTTCGTCTCGATTTCGCGCCACATCAATCGCCAAATACAAGGCGCGGCGGAACGAATCGGGATTCGCTTTATTCAAACCTGCAATATCAAAACCCGTCCCGTGGTCGGGCGACGTGCGCACAACAGGCAAACCCGCCGTAAAATTCACGCCCTCACCAAACGACAACGCTTTGAACGCCACCAAACCTTGGTCGTGATACATCGCCAACACGCCATCGAAACGGCGATGTTGCCCCGAACCGAAAAATCCGTCCGCTGCAAACGGACCCATTGCCATGATTCCCGCCGCTTTTGCTTCCTCGACGGCTGGTCTGATGATGGTTTCTTCTTCCGTTCCGATGGCTCCCTCGTCGCCCGCGTGGGGGTTCAATCCGAGTACGGCGATGAGTGGTTTTTCGATAAAAAAGTCAATTTTCAAGGATTTATTCATGATTTTGAGCTTTTCTGCGATTTTTTCTTTGGTCACAGCCGCCGCCACTTGCGCCAACGGCAAATGATTGGTGACCAATCCGATGCGAAAATCGTCGCAAACCATGAACATCAAACTCTCTTTGGATTCAAATTTTTCCGTAATATATTCCGTATGTCCAACAAACGGAAAACCTGCCATTTGCATGGCTTTTTTATGAATCGGCGGCGTTACGATGGCATCAATGAAACCCGCTTTGAGTTCTTCGGTGGCTTTTTCGAGCGAGCGAAAGGCATAAGAACCGCCTTCTTCCGACACTTTTCCGAGCGTAATATTGACCGTATCCGCCCAACAATTGACGACATAAATGCGGTCTTCGTCTTCAATTTCGTCTGCCGTTTGGACGGTCGAAAATTGAAATTCGACTTGCGTAACATTTTTATGATAAGCCACAACTTTTGGCGATGCGTAGATGACGGGCGTACAAAGTTCTGCAATTTTTGGATTCGACAATACTTTCAATGCCACTTCCAAGCCAATTCCGTTCAAATCACCTGTTGTGATTCCAACTCTAATTTTTTCCATAATATTTTTTTTAAACGCTTTTGAAGGAAATTTTGGGGATAAAAAAAATTACGCCTCCACTTCCTGATGTTCGGGAACGACGACAAATGCGTAGGTTTCCATGATAGAATTGACCAACATTTTGTCACATGCGATGCGTACTTTTTCGATGGCTCCACTTTCGTCGTGCGCCTCGATGACCATGCGAATATGTTTGCCAATGCGCACGTCTTCGATGCCCGCGAGGTCAATGTGTTTCATGTTGTTGGCAACCGTTTTGCCTTGCGGGTCGAGCAATCCCGCGTGCGGCATCACATCAATATCTGCAATAAATTTCATATAAAAATTTTAAACTTTAAAAATCATATTTTTAGTCCCCCCCCAGTATAAGTCCCCCCTCAGTCCCCCCGAAGGGAGGAAGAACCGTTTTTTGCGTCATTTTTTGTAAAAAAAACGCCGATGTTGAGCGCAATGTACAGCAACACAGCCAACGAAATGCCCAACGCTTTGAAAATGGCGAGCAAAATTAAGGACAAAATTAAGAATACCAACAAAATTTTATCTTTAAAACCTTTTTTAAACGAAAACATTGGAATTTCGGCTATCAAAAGGTAAGAAAAAATGGCGATGGCGGCGTATAAAAACATCGGATTCGACACCATTTCGCGCAAACCAAACGCATTTTCTTGAAAAACAAGCCACAAACCGACCCAAAAAATGGTGTTCGTAGGCGTATTGAGTCCAATAAAACCCGTCGTTTGGCGCGTGTCAATGTTGAACAACGCGAGTCGGTAGCCCGAAAAAACGGCAATCAACAACGCAGGCAACGCAGGAATAAAAAAATCGGCATCGTCATTTGATGCTAACATTTTATAAATCATCATACTCGGGACGACCCCAAACGAAACCATGTCGGCGAGCGAGTCGAGTTGTACACCCAATTCGCCTGCTACGCCCAATTTTCGAGCAGCAAAACCGTCGAAAAAATCGGCAATCAAACTGACCACCGTGCAGCCGACGGCGAGCATCGGTTGCCCCGAAAAAATGCAAACAATGGCGCAACCACCCGAAAACAGGTTGGTGAGCGTCAAGATATTTGGAAGATGTTTTATCATTTGTTTTTCAGCTATTGTTCTCTTTTTTTTGCAAAAAAACAACAAATTTGGGAACTTTGCGTGATTTTTAATAAAAAAGAGATTAAATTGCATCTTTTTTGTATCGTTTTTGTTCATTTTTGCGTTTTAAGGGTCGCATCATTTAAAAAACCTTAACTTTTGTTAACCCTTGTTTAACGAATGTTACAAAAAAAGAAACGAGATTTGTGGCAGTTTTAAAAACTAACTTATGTGAGATTTTGCTACATTTTTTTTGCTCCATTACTTTTTTTTTAGAAACATTTCGCTGCAAGTTGTGATGCCCACGATTCATTTTTCTTAAAAATGTTTTTTCAACCACAATAAAACACGACGTATGGAAAACCGTTACTCGTCTGTGAAAACCGCTTTGCGCTCGCGCATCTACGCTCGTGCGATGCTTTTTTGCGTCGCTATACTGGGGGGGGGGCATTTGGCTGCCCAAGCTCCCAATGATTTGTGCGAAAATGCGCAAGTCTTGCAACCCACCGAAATTGGACGCGATTTTTGCGCCGCCGTCGGTCAACCATTTACCACCACCGTCGGCGCAACCGCAGGAACGTTGAGCGGTGCGTCGTGTTTTGGAACCACCGCACCCGATGTTTGGTTTCGTTTTACGGCAATTGGAACCGACGTTTCCATCAAAATTTTGGGAAGTGGCGCAGGCGGAACCTTGCGTGCGCCCGAAGTTGCGATGTACCAGACCGACGATTGCCAAAGTTATGCCGAATATGGTTGCGCTTCTGACCGCGTGGACGCACAACCCAACAACGGTTCAGTTGAACTTTACAAAGGTGGTTTGAGCGTCGGCAGCAGTTATGCCGTCCGAATACTGGGGGGTGCGACGGGAACGTTTCAAATCTGTATCAACAACTACAACGCGCCGCGAAACCCAACTTCTGACTGCATATCGAGTTCGATTCTATGTGACAAAAGTGCTTTTGCCGTACAAAGCGTTACGGGAGCGGGCAATGACCGCAACGAATTGAGCGACGCGCCTTGTCTCGGAGGTGGCGTAAATGCAGAAAGTAATTCGACTTGGTTTAAATGGACTTGTGAAGAAAGTGGTTCGCTCACGTTTTCCATTATTCCAACACGTATAATAGATGACATTGATTTTGCAGTTTATGAACTCGACGGGACGGACAATTGTACGGCAGGTCGGCGTTTGTTGCGCTGTATGGCTTCGGGTCCAGAAAATCAGACGACAGGCGAACCGCGTCGTTGCGCAGGTCCAACGGGTTTGCGCGACGGCGAAACCGATATTACGGAACCGCCCGGCTGTTCGAGTGCTTCGCAAAACAATTTTTTAGCACCGATTCAGATGATAGCGGGTCGGAGTTATGCGATTGGAATCAATAATTTCACGTCGCGTGGCAATGGTTTTTCGATGGAATTTGGCGGAACAGGAACTTTTCAAGGACCGCGCGCCCGCATCAGAAGCAACAAACCCAGCAAACGGATTTGCTTGGGCGAAGATATTATTTTTCAAGATTCTTCTACTTTCATGAACGGTCGAATCGTAGAATGGAAGTGGAATTTTGGACCTACCGCAAGCATTCAAACGGCAACAGGTCGCGGACCTTATCGCGTTTTTTACAAGCGTCCGGGTTGGAAAACCATTAGTTTGACCGTTACTTCTGAAAAAGGTTGTTTCACAACGGCAATTTTAGATTCAATTTATGTGGCTCCGTTGACTTACGATTCGTCTTCTACACAACCGACTTGCGCAGGCGGAACCAACGGCACGATTCGCGCCCGCGTGACCAATTGCGGTCGTGCGCCAATTTTATACAACTGGGAAGGATTAGGATTTTCGGCAACTCGTGATTCGTTGAGCAATTTGGGACCTGGTCGCTATCAATGTGTCATCACCGATTCATCAAGAAGTTATTTTGATACCTTGCGTTTTCGATTGGGCTTTTTGGAATTGGCGTTGGACACCGCCATTCGCACCATCACGCAACCACTTTGTTATGGTTTGATGAATGGGCGCGTCGAATTGAACTTGGCAAATGGAGACGGACCTTATGAATATCGTTTTAATAACACTTTTTGGACGCGAACTAACTTTCTCGCAGGTATAGGCGAAGGAACCGTAACCGTCGAAGTACGCGATAGAAACTTGTGTAAAGGCACATTTAGTTTCGATTTGCTCTATCCTCCTAGACTCGAAGTTGCCGTTGATACTACCAATATCACCTGTTTTGGATTGCGCAATGGGCGAGGACGCGCCTTTGTGTCGGGCGGCGTGGGCAATTATCAATACAATTGGAGCAATGGAGCCACCGCGCAAAGTGCCGTAAATTTAGCGGCAGGAAATTACAACATTACTGTTTTAGATGGAAATGGTTGTTTTACTTTTGGTGGATTGCAGATAAACGAACCGCCTGAATTGAGACTCGATTCCTTTAAAACTATGCCTGCAAAATGTTTTGGCGACTCAACTGCTGGCTTGATTTTACGCGGCAATGGCGGAACACCGCCTTATCGCTATTCGATTGACGGCATTCGTTTTCAAGCCGATACGTTCAAATCCATTCCTGCACGAACCTATAATGTGGTCTTGCGAGATTCGACGGGGTGTCGGATTACGAAGGCAATCAATGTACCTTCTGCGCCGCCGTTGCAGGTCAGCGCGGGACCAGATTTACGGATAGATTTAGGGTTTTCGACCCAACTGCGCGCCATTGTTGTGCCGTCCAATAGGATAGTGACTTATAAATGGACTCCAAAAGATTCTATGTTGTGCGATTCCTGTGTCACGACCTTTGTTGCGCCCACACGCACGACGCTCTATCGCGTGACGGTTCGAGACACAAATGGTTGTTCCGCAAATGATGATGTGTTGGTGAATGTGGTTCGCAATCGTCCGATTTTTATTCCCAATAGTTTTTCGCCCAATAACGATGGCATCAATGACCGATTCACGGCATTTGGTAATCAAGCGGCGATTCGGGTAGAAGAAGTTCAGATTTTCAATCGTTGGGGCGACCGCGTTTGGGCGGCGCGTGATATTGCGTTGGGTGATGAGCGCGTGGGTTGGGACGGTTCGTTCAACGGGTCGCCACTCGACCCCGATGTGTTTGTCTATTATTTTAAAATCCGTTTTTTAGATGGCGAAACAGAAACCTATCGCGGCGATGTAACGTTGTTGAAGTAAAATAGAAAAATTAAGAATTACGTATCAAAACGCCAAAAATTTTTAAGAAGTGCTTTGGGAAGCCCCCCCCAGTATCCAAGCCATTTTTTAGAATTTTTTGGCGTTTTTTTGAGGGAAAACAAAGCATTTTGCATCAATTTTTGAAAAAAAACGTAGAGTTAAATAAATATTGAAAATGTAGATTTTAAAAAGAAAAGTATGTCACAACGGAAAAAAGCAAGTTTTTTTTATTCCATCGTCAGCATGGCGTTGTTGTTGTTTTTGATGGGCTTTTTTGGCGCGACGTATTTATATACGCAACACAGTTTGCGCGCAAGCCAAGAAAAAATTCCCGTTTCCATCGAACTCAAAGAATCGCCCGACTCCGCAGCATTGGTTGCCCTCACCAAAACCCTCGAAACCGCCGATTATGTGAAAACAAATTCCCTAAAACGCATCTCGAAAGACGAAAAATTGAAAGAATTTGTAGCCGAATATGGGCAAGATTCCGCATTAGACATGACCATTATCCCGTTTTATGAAAGTTTTGAGTTCAATTTGAAAGAAAATTACCTTTCTCAAAGCGCAATTGAAAAAATAAAAAACGATTTAAAGGAAAACAACGATGCCATCAACGACATTCAAGCCGACGCATTGACCATGAACGAAGCCGCCAACAATGTGCAACGCATCGCCCTCATTGCTTTTGCAGTCGCCTTGTTGTTCATTTTTGTGGCGATGACTTTGATTCACAACACCATTCGCCTCGCCTTGTTTTCCGACCGTTTTTTGATAAAAAATATGGAATTAGTAGGCGCAAGTTGGGGTTTCATCACCCGTCCGTACATTCGTCAAAGCATTGCAAATGGTTTGTTGAGCGCACTTTTGGCGTTGGGCGCGTTGGGCGTGATTGGCTATTTTTTGTTGCCATTTCTACCCGAATTGGGCGGTTTGTTGTCAAATCCCTTGACTTGGGCGGTCGTCGGTGGACTGATTTTGCTTGGAATTTTGATTTCATGGTTGAGTACGTATTACGTAGTAAATAAATATCTCAACATGCGATTAGATGATTTATATTGATTTTTTTTAAATGATTTATAAAAAAATGTTCTTTGACAAATTTGATGTCAAAGAACATTTTTTTTACTCTTTTATGAAACGCAAATCGGTGACGGGGTGCAATTCCCAAGCCGTTCCGCGCCAGTTTTTTCTTCCCGAATTGTCGTCTGGGTCGTTGGCAAATGATTCAGACTCGTGTATTCGGTCGTAAAAAAGCCAGCCTTTCACCTCCACATAATACCCTTTCAAGCCTTTCAAGGTTGCCAATGACCAATCTACTTGCCGT
Organism: Bacteroidota bacterium; assembly: GCA_046051005.1. Classification (GTDB taxonomy): domain Bacteria; phylum Bacteroidota; class Bacteroidia; order Chitinophagales; family Saprospiraceae; genus JAAFJT01. The sequence goes on along the minus strand of JBJOPA010000093.1, from coordinate 2,277 downwards.
TTTTCCATGAACATTGCCATGCGCGGCGTGATTTCGATGACGACATGATATTTTTTTGCCGTCTGTTTTTCATTCGGCGTAATAACAATGTGAACGTCTTGATATTTTTTATTGGTGCTGCTGCAATTACAACTTTCTGCATCTGTCCCTTTCACTTCAAACACGTAGCCACGCAAAACGCCCGCTTTTGAAGCCGAAAATCGTTCAGATTCCGCCAAATCCGACGTTTCCAAAGCAGCCTCCAAAGAAAAATTGGGGTCAAAATCCGAATCTTTTGGAAATGTGTAACGATTTTTGAGCATGTTTTGACCACGGTCGCCTTCGCGTTTGGCGTTGCCCATGAGGTCGCACTCCACGCCGTCCATGTCCACGACGCGCAAACTCGCAGCTTCGGCAGACGAGGGCGGTTTTACGCCGTGTTGACTATAACTTTTGTCGGGTTTGGGGTCAGTTGGTTTGGGGTCGGTCGGCAATGGGTCGTTTGGGTTTGGAAATTTGCCGCCGCCCGTTGGTTTGGTCGGCGTGGTTGGCACGGGAAACAACAAGGCATCGCAACTGCTGAACAACAACAAAACTGAAAGCAATGCGCCAAATCGAAGGTCAATTATTTTTTTTATCATCATTTTTCCATTTTTTTTCTTTTATAACGGCGACAAAGATAACACATGAAAAGTTTTTTTCAATCAAAAATTTAAAAAAAAATGCTTTTCTTCCCCCTTTTGGGGGGATTGAGGGGGGCTTATACTGGGGGGGGGCATTTTTTGACGTGAAACAAATAAAATTATTTTTTTGTCGGAAAAAAAACAACATTCGCCGATTTTTTGTAGAGAAAATATGGATTTGACGACAAAAAAGCGGTGTAATAGTCATTTTACATCAAATTTAATTTATCTTTGCGTCGAAAAGTTCAAGAAAAATCATAATTTTTAATAAAAAAACAAAATAACGTGTCAGTTTTAATATTTTTTTTAGCGGGTTATTTATTGACTTGCCTCACCTTGACTAAACTGTTTCAAAAAGTAGGCGTTGCCCCTTCAAAGGCATGGATTCCTGGCGTAAACATGATGGAATGGTGCGACCTCATCGGCAAACCGCGTCGCGAAGCCTTGTGGTTGTTGTTTCCGATTGTTGGTTTTTTTACGTGGTCGGGCATGGCGGTTGATTTGGCGCGGTCTTTTGGCTACACCAAATTTTGGCACGCAGCGTTGGCGGTTATTTTCGCGCCCATCATTTTTTTCATCATCGGGCGCAATCCAAAGGCAACTTACAAAGGCAAGATTTTAGATGAAGAAGCCGCTTACATGCAAAAAATGCAAGATGCGTATGTCAGAAAAGACAACATCATGCTCAAACGTTTAGAACGCGAAAATCCGTATCAAAAAGGAGCTTTGCGCGAGTGGACAGAGGCGTTGGTGTTTGCCGTTTTCGCAGCAGCTTTTATCCGCATGTTTTTGATTGAGGCATACGTTATTCCGTCTTCTTCTATGGAAGGTTCATTAAAAATTGGCGATTACTTGTTTGTCAGCAAATGGCATTATGGCATTCGCACGCCGCAAACGGTGCTTCAAGTGCCGTTGTTGCACAATCAGTTACCTTTTGGTGGCGGTGAATCTTACCTAAAATCGCCTACACTACCCTATTTTCGCTTACCAAAATGGCAAAATATCGAACGAAATGACCCCGTCGTTTTCAACTGGCCCGCAGGCGACAGCACCGTTTATGATGTCGTCAACAGCTATGCTTATGACGGTTTTAATATTGGCTGGAAAAAAATTCCGACCAACACACTCACCACCCGACCCGTTGACAAACGCGACCACTACGTAAAACGTTGTCTCGCGGTGGCGGGCGACACGCTCGAAATCAAAAATAAACAGATTTTTGTGAATGGCATATTGTTGCCAAACCCTAAAAATGTGCAATATGCCTACGACGCAAATGACATTGCGGTGAGCGAATTGAGCGCGTCGGGCGTAAATGTGGAAGACAGAGGCGGTCCAAGTACCTATTTTATGAACGATGCGACGGTTGCGATGTTGAAAGCGAAAGGAAAAAAACCAGTTCCTGTGGAAAAACACAAGACGATTGAGCTTTTCCCGCACGATACGACCAATTTTAAAGGTTGGACGATTGATGATTATGGTAAAATTTGGATTCCAAAAGCAGGTGTAACCATTCCGATTTCGATGGAAAACATTGCGCTTTATACTCGCATTATTGGCGTATATGAAAATAATAAATTGGAATTTAAAGACGGAAAAATCTTAATCAACGGCG
>JBJOPA010000092.1:0-4292 GCA_046051005.1 Bacteroidota bacterium | reverse complement strand
TTGGCGGACATCGCGGTGGGCATACATGCGAAAACGATGCGTTTTGCATTGCCCGATTATTTTACCACTTTTTGGGGTGAAAATATCCGAGCGCAAGCGGTGCAACATTATGAAAATATTGGATTAAATCTGACGCTCAACATTGGTTTTCCGCATCAAACGCATCGAGATACGGCGCGTTATTGTGCGACAAATCCTTCTGAATTATTTAAAAATTTATATGAAAATATTTGGAAAAGAAACAACAATGGCGTTTGGGTGGTCAATGATGCGAATGATTTTGCGCGTTATGTCCATCGGCTGACGCAAAGTTATGCAGGAAAAGTAAAATATTGGGAAATTTGGAACGCGCCGGGCGTTGATGTGAGCGGCAACAAAGGCTGGAAACCACGCGGAGCCGAAGACAATTGGTGGGACAACAACCCTGAACCGTGCGATTTAGGCATTCACGCGCCCATTCAACACATGGTGCGCATGATGCGAATTGCTTATGAAGTCATTAAATCGGTGGATTCTAACGCCGTTGTTGTGTTTTCGGGCGCGGGTTATCCGAGTTTTTTAGATGCCATTTGCCGCAACACCGACAACCCCGAAAATGGCAGCGTCAAGCCCAATTATCCGCGAAAAGGCGGTGCGTATTTCGATGCGGTTTCGTTTCAATCTTTTCCGCATGGCGACGGGTCTTTGGCTTTTTGGGATGCAAATATTAATGGTTTTCGATATGAAAGAAATTCTGATGTTGCCGCAAATGGCATCGTCAATTCAAAAAATAGTCTTCAAGATGTCTTAAAAAATTATGGTTTTAATGACACGTTGAAACCCGCAAAACGGTTTTTGATTTCGGAACTAAATATTCCTCGAAAACCTTATCCGTCGTTGTTTTCGGGAGAAGATGCGCAGAAGAATTTTATCTTGAAATCCTACATCAAATCGGCTACAAATGGCATTTTGGAATTAAATATTAAAAATCTTTCTGAATATAATACGCCCCAAAACGCCACTTCGCCCGACGAAACGATGGGCTTGTTTCAAAAGTTAGGAACCATGCCGTACATGCAGACGCGAAACATTGAAGGTATTGCATTTGCTACGATTTCCGAAACATTATTTGGCACAACGTTTGATTCTGTTCGTACACGAAATTTAAATTTGCGAAACAAGCAACGCGGCGCAGCATTCCGAAAACCAAATGGGCGTTATGTCTATGCACTTTGGGCGGCTGTGGAAGGCGATTTGGTCGAGTACGCACGCGATACGGCGGCAATTTTGTTACCCCCCAGTATCCCAACCGTTTTTAAGCGCGATTGGCAATTTTCTAACACGCGGCAACAGGTTTTGGTGAATCCAAATCAGATTTTTTTGACCGAAACGCCCATTTTTATCCTCGAAGATACAACAAATATTTTATATCCGACGGCGCGATTTGCGGCATTGGACACCACACGCGGTTGCCCTAATTTGACCGTCCGTTTTGAAAATAGAAGTTTGAACGATACGACCCAATTTTGGCAATTTGAAAACGGCATTCCCGCCACTTCGACCAGTCGAAATCCAACGGTTCGTTTCCCAAATTCGGGAAAATTTCGGGTGAGTTTGACCGTTCAAAATGCCAATGGAAGCAATACTTTTGGCGCAACGAATTTCATTACCATTGACTCGTTGCCCGTCGCCAATTTTGCGGCTGCGCAACAAGTGGCGGACAGTTTTTCTGTAAATTTGACCAATTTGACGCGCCATACTTTCGGCGCGATTTGGGATTTTGGCGACGGAACACCGCTCGATTATCGGTTTGCGCCGCCGCCGCACCGCTACGCACGAAGAGATACTTTTCATATAAGATTAGTCGCTTATACCAATTGCGGCAGCGACACCATTCGCAAGCGAATTGACTTGCGCCCGATGATGGTGGCAACCGAAAATTTGTTCAACGACCCTACGTTTGGCTGCAAATTATCGCCAAATCCGACGCATGATGTGTTGACAATTGACTTGCAAAGCAACGAATTGACGGCACAAACGCCCATCAATTATACGGTGATTGACGTGACGGGAAAAGTATTGTTACAAACCGTTGAGATTGGAAACAAAGCGACGATTGACGTTTCAAACCTCGCATCGGGCGCGTATTTGCTACGATTATCGGCAGGAAAATGGCAAATATTTAAAAAATTGATAAAAATTTAATAAATATCTGAATGCGCCCTAAAAAGTATGTTGATTACCCTAAAATGGTCGTCAATTTTGGAAATATACTGGGGGGTGGCTATTTTTTTAAAATTTTTTAGAAAAAATAGAAAAAACGCGAATCAATTTGTTAGAACAAAACTATCTTTGCAAAACTGTTTTTTAACTTGAAAATGCGCATTTGATAATCATTTTTCTATCATAAAAAAAATAAAAATACTTTTAAAAAAAACAAAACATAATGAGGAAACATTTATTTTTATTGATGTTGTTGACCGTTGGATTGGGCGGCGTTTTTGCTCAAAATTTGCCCAAAACGAACGTTTTTTCTTTTGATTTTATCCGTTCGGGCGATGCGTTTGCGCTGGCAAATGGGCGTTTTTTGACACAATTTAATGGCGAAGGCTACAACAATCAGCCGCATTTTTTGAACAACAACGAAATTTACATCACGTCGCAAACGCCGACGGGCGGGCAATCTGACATTTGGTCGTTGTCGTTCCTCACGGGCGTGCGGACGCAGGTGACGAACACCGCTGAGTCGGAATATTCGCCGACGCTTGCGCCTGACCGACGTTCTTTCACGTGCATCAGAACCGATGCCGATGCCGAAAAAAAACAACGTTTGTGGCGTTATCCGATAGACCGAAGCAACGCGGGGCAAGCCGTTTTGAAATATCATACCATGATTGGTTATCATGTGTGGCTTTCCGACACGTCGGTGGCGTGTTTTATGCTCGAAGGACAAAGCAATTATTTGTCCATCGTGAATGTAAAAGATGAAAGTTCGATGCGTTTGGAAGCGAGTATTGGGCGTTCGTTGGTCAAATTGCCTGACGGAAAATTGGCATACGTCGCAAAAGGTTCGAGTAGCGAAACTTGGTTTATAAAATCGCTTGACCCTAGAACCAACGAAACAACATTTGTTACACAAACGGTTTCGGGTAGTGAAGATTTTGTGTGTTTGCCCGATGGGACTTTGTTGATGACAGGCGGTTCTAAAATTTTTGCCTTCAAAATTGGAAGTGGTGCAACCACTTGGACGCAAATCGCAGACTTGAAAGCATACGGAATCCGAAACATCAAACGTTTGGCGGTGAGTCGCGAACAAGATAAAATTGTAATCGTCAATGATATGTCTGTAAAATAAATAAAAAATTTTATATAAAATCAAAAAATCAGTCGTGAAATTGCTCGCGACTGATTTTTTTTGTTTAATTTTGTACATCAAAAAACTATTTTTTAAAAAACATAAACTATTTTTTATGATACAGAAACAAATTTTGATGGGCATTTTCTCTTTTTTTTTGATAAAAAATTTGTCTGCACAAGTGGGCAACAACGTGACGCAAGGCGCAAATGCGTTGGCTTGTGGCGGCGTGACTTCGGTTTCGAGCGGTTCGTTGGGCTTTTGGGGCAATCCTGCGAGCTTGGCGCAACTCGAATACTGGGGGGGCGCGGTTGCGGTCGAAAATCGTTTTGCATTGACTCCGCTCACCATTGTGGCGATGGGTGGCGCGTTGCCCACTCGTTCAGGCGTATTCGGTTTTTCGATACAAAATTTTGGGACTGCTGAATATCGCGAACAAAAAATGGGCATTCAATTTGGAAAAAAGTTAGGTTCAAAATTTTATTTGGGTGCAGGTTTTGATATTTTTCGATTACAAATTCAAAATTATGGTTCTCGAAATTGGTTGTCACTACAATTGGGTGCGCAATTTGAAGCGACAGAACAGCTCAAAATGGGGATTCATTTGCGCAATCCCGTCGCTTCGCGTGTGAGCGAGCGGGAAACGGTTGCGCCATCGCTACACGTCGGCGCGGCATTTTCGGCGAACAAAAATGTGAAATTAATTGCTGAAATTGCCCAACAAAACACCAATATTCCCCGTTTTCGATTGGGTTGTGTCTATCGTGTTGCGCCTATTTTTGCGGTACAATTGGGGATTTCGACGCGCAGCGTGGCGCAATCGTCCGCAATTTCGTTTGGTTTTTCGTGGAAATTGTTTCCAAAAATTTGCCTTTCTGCCAGCGCGTCGCTGCAACATCAACTGGGTTTGGTGTCGGCTTTTACGTTTCAACGTGGTTTAAACGTAGATGGCGGTTTT
>JBJOPA010000091.1:0-6008 GCA_046051005.1 Bacteroidota bacterium | reverse complement strand
GCTTATATTGTTTTTATTAATCTATTTACTTTGTTCATTTATTGTCCGTTGGCGCACATGGCTTGGCATCCTGATGGGTTGTTGTTCAAGTGGGGCGTTTTGGATTTTGCGGGCGGAACGGTGGTGCATATTTCGGCTGGTGTGGCGGCTTTGGTAGGCGCATTGGTGTTGGGACGACGTAAAACGCACGAAAAAGGCGAAGAAAACACGCCCGTCAATATTCCTTTTGTCATTTTGGGAACGGGTTTGTTGTGGTTTGGGTGGTTTGGTTTCAATGCGGGTTCTGCGTTGGGCGCAAATGCGTTGGCGGTCAAATCTTTTGTAAACACCAATTTGGCTTCGGCAGTTGCCGCCATCACTTGGATTATGGTTGATGCCTTGAAAGGTAGAAAACCTTCGGCATTGGGCGCGTGTATCGGCGCGGTCGTGGGCTTGGTGGCGATTACGCCTGCGGCAGGTTATATATTTTATGGACCGAGTTTGTTTATCGGTTTTGTGGCGAGTCTCGTGAGCAATTATGCCGTAGATTTGTTTAAAAAATGGGGACTTGATGACACGTTGGACGTGTTTCCTTGTCACGGTTTGGGCGGCATTACGGGCATGTTGTTGACGGCGGTGTTTGCGACAGAAGGCGGTGCAGGTTTGGTGACTGGAAGTACAGACTTGTTTGTCGCACACGTGAAAGCATTGATTTTTGTTTTGATTTTTGTGGGCGTAGGTTCGTTTTTGATTTATAAAATTACGGAAATCATCACGCCGTTGCGCGTGGACGAACAGGCAGAAGCAGAAGGATTAGATATTTCGCAGCATGGAGAAACCATTTCTACGAAAAAACCAGTGTTAAATTAATGAAATAGTTGTTAAGTTTTATCCATATTGTTATCAGAAAGCAGAACACGTAACGTGCTTCTGCTTTCTTTTTGACCAAATATACTGGGGGGGGGCTATTTTTCAAGCCGTTTATCCATTTTTTTCAAATATTTTTTAAAGATTCATTTCTTTAAAAACTATTTTTTTTATTCTTTATTTTTTTTCAATGCCGCTTTTGATTTTATCAAAAAACATTACTTTTGCCTCGAAAAATTATTAAAACCTTTTTAGAATATTAAAAAAAAATATAAAAAAAAATGACCGCTCATTTGGAGACCCCCCCCAGTATAAACGCTAAAAAACGCAGTTGGTTGATGCCTGCATTCCTCATTTTGGCAGGCGTTGGTCTATTTTGTTATTTCAAATATTTTTCAGCCGTTGTGCCTGCCAGTTTGCCAAACGACGGAATGATAAAAATACCGACAGGTTCGACAAAAGAACAAGTGTTGAACCAATTGAACAAAGAAGGTTTGGTGAGCGACGCAAACGCCGTTTCTTTTTGGATGGAAAGACTCGATTACAAAGCCCGTGCGGGAAGATTTAAACTCAAATCGGGCATGTCCGCCTACGCATTGGTCAGACATTTGAGAAACGGGGAGCAAAGTGCCGTCAAAATCGTCTTAAACAACGAAAAATCGCCCGCAATAGTCGCAGGAAAAGTCGGAAAAATCATCGAAGCAGATTCGTTGGCGTTGCTAAATGCCTTCAATGACCCTGTTTTGTTGGACTCGTTGGGATTAAAACCCGAAACGTTGATGAGCATTTTCATTCCCGACACCTACGAATCTTTTTGGAACACTTCCGCCAAAGGTTTTTTGAACAAAATGCTCAAAGAACACAAGCGTTTTTGGAACGCCCAACGATTGGACAAAGCAAAATCACTCCATCTTTCGCCCGAACAAGTCTATACGATGGCTTCTATCGTCGAAGGTGAGTCAAATTTTGCCGACGAACAGCCTCGCGTAGCAGGCGCGTATCTGAATCGCTTGGAACGCGGCATGAAATTGCAAGCAGACCCGACCGTTCAGTTTGCGTTGATGCAAGTTGAAAAGACCAATCAGTTTAGACGATTGTTTAATAAAGATTATCAAGTTGCGCATCCATATAATACGTATCAAATTACGGGATTACCGCCCGGACCCATCGGAATGGCTTCGCAAAATAGCCTCGATGCGGTTTTGAATAGAGAAGTTCACAACTACGTTTTCTTCGTTGCAAAGCCAGACGGTTCCAATCGTCACAATTTTGCCGAAACCTATGAAGCACATTTGGTGAACGTAAAAACATTTCAAAATTATTTGGCAAATCGTAAGTAAAAAAGCCTTTTATCCCCCCTCAATCCCCCCAAAGGGGGGAAGAAACACAGGGGGAGAATGTGAGGTTTTCATGTAACAAAAAACATTTTTAAATCAATTTAACTTTTATGACGACAAGAGAAATATTGGCGACGTTGCCGAATATCAAACATTTGGATGCGGATAACTTCTTTTTGATTGCAGGACCTTGTGCGATTGAAAGCGAAGACATGGCTTTGCGCATTGCCGAAGAAGTGGCAACTCTCGCGGACAAATTGCGACTGCCATATATTTTCAAAGGGTCGTATCGAAAAGCAAATCGCTCCCGATTGGACTCTTTCACGGGCATCGGCGACAAAAAAGCATTGAAAATATTGCAAAAAGTAGGCAAAACTTTTAACGTGCCGACTGTAACGGACATACATGCAGACGAAGAAGCAGACATGGCAGCCGAGTTTGTGGATATGTTGCAGATTCCCGCTTTTTTATGCCGACAAACCAATCTTTTGGTCGCCGCCGCGAAGACAAATAAGGTCATTAACATCAAAAAAGGGCAGTTTGCTTCCCCAGAAACCATGCAACATGCCATGATGAAGGTGATAGAAAGCGGAAACTCAAAGGTAATTTTGACCGATAGAGGAAATTCTTTTGGATATCAAGACTTAATCGTAGATTTTCGCAACTTGCCAGAGATGCAACAGTTTGGTGCATCGGTCGTTATGGATTGTACACACTCTTTGCAGCAACCAAATTCCAAAACGGGCGTGACAGGCGGAAAACCTGCACTCGTGGAAACCATCGCACGCGCCGCAATTGCCGTTGGCGCAGACGGTTTGTTCATCGAAACACACCCAAATCCGTCAGAAGCAAAGTCAGACGGCGCAAATATGTTGCCATTAGAAAAATTAGAAGCCCTGTTGACGCGATTAGTCCGAATAAGAGCGGCTATTCGTGCTTAATTATATTTTAAAAAAAACCATTACACGGCACAATTGCGCCGCGTAATGGTTTTTTTTATGTCATTTTTCTTCAAAAAATGCCAAATATACTGGGGGGGGGCATTTAGAACGTCACATCTAACGAAATGGGCGTGCCTTCGCGTACGAGTTCGATTTTTACGGTGTCACCTTTCTTGAAGAGTGCCAAAGCGTCCATATAATCGTAGATATTTTCTATTTTTTTATCGCCTAACTTCGTAATAATGTCACCTTGTTTGAATCCTGCTTTTGCGGCGGGCTTACCTTCGGTGACACCATCTATTCTCATGCCTTTTACGTCGGAAGAATAGTCGGGAATTACGCCCATCGTCACCTTAAATGCCTTCGATTCACGCGAGGCTTGCAACTTTGTTTCTTGAAAAACTATTTTATCGAAGGTACAACTGCCTTCTATAATTCGCGTTGCCAAATTCAAAATACGAACCATGCCATCGAAATTAATTTTTTCTGTATCGTCGGTCGGTTTGTGATAATCGCTGTGTTGTCCAGAGAAAAAACCAATTACGGGAACGTTTTTGAGGTAAAAACTCGTGTAATCCGATGGTCCGATTCCCGCAGAATCAATTTTGATTTTCAAACTATCGCTTCGTTTTACGATATCCAACATCGGAACCCACAAAGATGACGTGCCAACGCCTTGCACCAATAGCCCTCTTTCTTCTTGCAGACGACCAATCATGTCCATGTTGAGCATAAAATTTAAATTTGCCAACGGAATCGTCGGCTTTTCGCAAAACTTTTTGGAACCAATCAACCCTTCTTCTTCGCCTGAAAAACAAATAAACAAAAAATTATAAGGTTCTTTTTTCTTATTGTTTACAAAATAATTTGCCAATTCAATAACGCCTGCGGTTCCGCTTGCGTTGTCGTCCGCACCGTTGTGAATTTTCCCATTTGGGTTGCCGTCTAACGAATTTCCGTTGTTGCCCAAGCCCAAATGGTCGTAATGTGCGCCAATGACAATCGTAAACGCGGCATTATTATCCAAAAAACCGATTACGTTTTCTGTTTCTATCAATGGTTCGTTTGGATTTTCGCTTGCGTGTGGGTTTGCAGCGCGACGGAAAGCAAAAGGTTGAAGCCATTCGACCGTTCCGTTGGGAGACAAACCTATTTTTTTGAATTGCTTGGCGATATATTTCGCCGCTTTGCGACAACCTTTGGTTCCTACGCCGCGTCCTTCGAGTTTGTCGGAGGCTAGATAAGTAACGTGTTTTTGTAATCTTTCTTTTGAAATCACATCTTGCGCACGAAGCGGCGCGCAAACCAACAAAAGCAACAAAAAGGTTGCTCCGAGTATCGTATTTTTCATATATTCTTTTTTTGATAACATTAAATAAATAAAAGTTACGCAAAGGTCGTGTTTTTAGCACGATTTTTTTGCATCAAAAACGTCAATAGTTTGTCAAAAAGTAAGATATTTGCAAACTAATTTTTTAAAAATATTTTGTAAAACTCAATTAACAATGGAAAAAAAACGTTTTGAAGACCAATTGTTTGAAAAACAAGACACGTTGGCGCAAGGAACTTATGACAATTGTGAATTTCGTGGCTGTGATTTTGCGAATGCCAATTTTTCTTTGTTACAATTTATGGATTGTCGGTTTGTAGATTGCAATTTGAGTCTTGCGAACCTAAATGCGTGTCGTTTCAATAAAGTTTTTTTTAAAAGTTGTAAGGTATTGGGCTTACATTTTGACCATTGCAACCCGTTTTTGCTAGAAGTTTCGTTTGAAGATTGTCAATTGAATTTGTCGTCGTTTTATCGTGTCAATTTAAAGAAAACAAAATTTAAAAATACGAATTTAGAAGCCGTTGATTTTACCGAAGCCAATCTTTCGGAAGCCATTTTTGACCATTGTAGCTTGTCAAAAACCATTTTTGACCAAACGAATCTCGAAAAAACAGACTTTCGTACGGCGCAAGACTACACATTTGACCCCGAAAATAACAAAATCAAAAAAGCAAAATTCCACACATCAGGCGTTGTCGGGCTATTGAAAAAATATGATATTCAAATAGAATAGCATTTTTTATAAAAAAAAAACCTAAAAAGGGCAAATATACTGGGGGGTAGCTTTTTTTTGGAAAAAGTGTTATTTTTGTGGTCTCGTGTGTGTGCGTGAGGTTCAACATTCGCTTTTTTCTCTTCCATAATCGCATAGAGTTAAAGCATTTTTGGGTGCGTTAAAACTGAACCATGTCAAGTTACCTTTTTGGGTAAAGACTTTTATAATAACCCTACAATAGGTGCTTCAAAATCTGGTAAAAGTAAGGTTGAATCGGCTGTTGGAACTAGAGAATTACAAGGACCTACGCTAAAAGTCAATAATTCTGATGATATTTCTTTGGGTGTGGCAGGAGAAGCGGCGGTTATACTAGGAGTTAAAGTAAATGTAGAATTTGGATTTAGAACTATTAATAAATAATTTATATGATATTTTTTTTAGTTGTGTTGATGCTTTTCTTTTTTAAAAAAGCGTCAATATTTAAGCAGAAGCCCCTATTAATTAATATAAAAGAAATGACTAGTATAACTGAAATTAGTTATGATAGAATTAGTGGCGATGGAGGAACCCTAGACTCTTATGATGAATGCAAACAATCTTATTTTAAAGATAATATTATTTGTTTATCAAAAAAAACCAATAATGATACTCTTTTTTTAGTTCCTAAGTCTGCTTATATGAATAAAAAAGTAGAGGAATTATTACATGGTCAGTTGATACTGGTTGTAAAAGATGCTTGTTATGACTTGCATACGGGTAAATTTCATATATTAGGAGACTATTATTCTCTAAATATAGGTGTTTTATCGCGCTGGCTTACAAAATCGGTACTTCGG
>JBJOPA010000090.1:0-5482 GCA_046051005.1 Bacteroidota bacterium | reverse complement strand
TCTCTTCGTGGCTACCGTATAGGACAACGGTTCTGATGATTTTATAATCTGAGTAATCTCTTTTGATATAATATTCCTCAATAAAATCATAATTCGCTAATTCTTCTATGCCCTGTTTTCTGAATTTATATTTCTTTCCCTCTATATTTATAATTTCTAACCGTTCAATATCAATTAAAACTAAATCTGGAATATGATTAATTTTACTTTTATCTCCTGCCTTATAAGCTGCTCTATCCTCATATTTAACCAAAGGAATTGGCGTTCCATCTGCTTTTAAAAAATAACTTTTCTCGCAACCCGCGTGATTTTCAAATAGAGCAAAACCTGTGGTAAAATATTCAACTGCCAAGTGAATAAATATCGTTCCTAACTTTTCACCTTCGGTCTCGTATTTCCAATATTTCGGATGAAAACTTGCTCTTGGCACAAGTAAATTTTCTAACTCTATATTTAAAGAATTAGCAATTTGGATAAACTTATTTGTTTTTCCAACGTGTTGTTGTTCTAAACCATGCGAAATAATTTCTAAACGGTTTTCCCAACCTAATTTGCGCAGAACTGCACAAATCAAACTCAATGCACCAATATTTGGGTCGTGCGAAAGCCCATTACTTTTATACAATCTACCTGAAACTTGAATTTTATGGCTTGTTTTTGTCAATAAAATACCCACATTGCCTTTTGGTGCTTTGCGCATTTTATCTTTTAAGCTAATAATTTCGTCAATATTTTCAAAAGGCTTGAATACATTGCTATCCAATTGCTTTCCTAATATTTCTACACCTAAAGTCATCAATAATTTTGTTCCAAAAACATAGGTTTCTGTTGGTTTTTCTTTTTGTTCTATTTGTAGGTGATACAACATAATTTTTTTCACCTCTGGGTAATAGTGTTCAATAAAAACAAACTTGGTACACCTTTGAAAAACACCTGTATTTCTGCTTTCTTTATCGTCCGTTTTTGTTTCTTCTATTGCATAAATAGGCATATCATTTTCAGTTGGACTCTCTTTCTGTAAAAAAATAAGATAATCAACAAAACTCGAATAACCCGAAACCGTTTTGATGAAAATTTTATTTATCCTATTGCAATTGAACCCAATGACTTCATAAGTAAACGTAAATTTATCATTCTCCAAAACAGGTAATATTTTTAGCGTACTAATAAAAGCAGCCCATTGTTCATCAGCAGCTATTTTTTGTAAAATAATCTGTAAAACACTTGCTTTTGGTCTTTCTTCGGTTAAAATCCAAATATTATTTCTCATTTTTTTTCAACAAATAAAGTTGCTCTTTAATAAATTTTTTATTTTTACTTTCTCCATTTGAATTTGACTTAAATCGCAAATAATCAAACTCTACTAATTCCACTTTTCCAAAGGCTTCTAATGTTTTTATAATTTTCTCTTGCGGCATAATACCTTCACTATTATAGCTTAACATTAAGTATTGATAATCTATTTTTTCTGCAATTTCTTTCAACGCAATTAAAGCGGTTTGTGCATTACAAAAAACAGATTTCTGGTGTTCATAAGGTCTCATTCCAGAAACACCTTTTATTGTTGGCGCATCGTAAAGTGCAATTGTTTCCAATAAATGATAATTGGGCGCGTATTGCCGTTGATTATAAGGCGGGTCTAAATATAAAATATCGGTTTTTAATTTTTTCAGTAAATGAATGGAATTTGCATGAAAAACATGGTTTTCATGTCCGTTGACAATAACTTCTATACTTCGTAATTCCATTTTTTTTACCGCTCGAACATCCCATTTTTTATGAAAAGCAGCATAAACTCCTGCAATATTTGCATAAAAAGGCACTGTTTCTATTAGACAAGCCAATAAAATAAAATATTCTTGCTCATTAATGAATTGATGGTTTTTCCATTCTTCTATTTGTTGCCGAATTGTATCTATTTTTAGTCCATTCTCCTCACTAAAATACATTCTCGGTATTTCTAAATGCGCTGTTCCGCGAGGTGTATAATTTTGTGCAATAAAACCTTCTTTTAGCGGTAAATGGTTTAAATATTGAACTACAATAGTTAAAGGGTCAGCAAATAAATCATTTGACGTAATATCTAGTTTACTAATTAATTTTTGAAAAGTTGGCAATTCATTATTCTGAATATAAGCCTTTTGTAAAACAAATGAACAATACAACAAATCGGCAGATTGAATTTGATAGCCTTGTTTTTTAAAAAACTTACTAACGCTGGCTGTTCCTGCAAATAGATCAATAAAAGAATCGCCTTTTATGCCGCGTTGTTGCATAATTTGATAAATTTTTTCTACCAAATTTTCTTTATTTCCAATAAATCTCATTCGTCAAATAATGTTTTATCTTTTGTGATTTCGTAATTCGTAATCAAGACTTCAAGGCTTGCATTTTTATCTTTTACGAGCGTTTGATAATTGGCATTTGCATAATTATGTTGCAAATGATGAACTTGAAAATGCGGATTTTGTTGTAACCAAGCATTTAATAATTCATTTTCTTTTCCTTTGTGAAACAATACATTCGACAGCGCAAAACGAATTTGTTTTTCGTGTAAAACACACAATAAATCTAATAATTTCTTTTCTTCTACTTCGTTCCAACCCGTAAAACCGCGTTTCCCATCATTATAGGTTCCTGTTGTGATTAAATAAGGCGGGTCGCAATACACAAAATCCTGTGCATTGAGTTCACTAAAATCAAATTTTTCAAAGTTATTGCACGAAAAATGTATATTTTGTTGTTGTAGTTTTAGTAAAAAGCGAATTAAGTTATTTTTCATCGCTTCATTAAAACAGCTTCTTTCTTTTCCAAATGGATTATTAAACGCATGGCTGTTATTAAATCTTATTTGATGATTAAAAGTATAAGCAATCAAAACAAATAAGTCTAATGGATTTCTGTGCGTATTATAATGATTGCGAAATGCTTTATAACCACTTTCATTGGTCAATGACAATTCAAATATTGCAACTTGATGTTCAATGTGCAATAAAATGCTATCAAGTGACATGTTCTTAAAGGATTCGTACAAATCTATCAAATAAGATAAATTATCATTACAATAAATCTTTTGTGCCTTTACATTGACCCCTACATTTGCCCCCCCAGTAAATAAGTCCACAAACGTGTTTATTTCTTTTGGAAAGAGTGGCAGTAATTGCGGCAATAATTTGGCTTTTCCACCAATGTAATTAAGTGGAGATTTCACCAAACGAGACTGCGTTTTTTCTAAAAATAAAGTCATATAGCTAGAATAAACAATGAAAATAATTGGGCAAAATTAGCTTTTTTTCAAGGATTTTAAAGTCTTTTAAAAAAATAAAGCCCAAAAAATATCCACTCGACTTGAAAAAATGCCACCCCCCAGTATCCAACCACCAAAACGGTATTTTTTTTGTATTTTTGCGGCGCATTTTTGTATTTTTGTGGGTTTTCAGAATTTTTTATCATGCGTATAGACATTATTTCGGCGGTTCCAGCATTGTTGGACAGTCCTTTTAGCCATTCGATTTTGCAACGCGCCAGCCAACGCGGTTTGTTAGAAGTCGTCATACACAATCTGCGCGATTACGGCATCGGACGACACAAGCAAATTGACGATTATCAGTTCGGCGGCGGCGCAGGTATGGTGATGATGATTGAACCCATCGCCAATTGTATCAACGCACTCAAAAAAGAACGAATATATGATGAAATTATATACATGACTCCCGACGGCAATCGTTTCGACCAAAAAACCGCCAATCGAATGTCATTGAAAAATAATTTAATGATTTTATGCGGACATTACAAAGGCGTGGACGAACGTATTAGAGAACTATTCATTACGATGGAAATTTCAATCGGCGATTATGTCCTGTCGGGTGGCGAGTTGGGCGCGGCGGTCGTCGTTGATGCCATCGGGCGACTCATTCCGGGCGTTTTGAACGACGAAACTTCGGCTCTCACCGACTCGTTTCAAGACAATTTGCTCGCCCCACCCGTCTATACGCGACCCGCCGACTACGACGGTTTGGTGGTTCCAGAAGTCTTAATGTCGGGACATGGACAAAAAATAATGGATTGGCGTTACGAACAATCCCTCCTGCGCACCGAAACCAGAAGACCAGATTTGTTAGAAAATGACTAATTCGCATACTTTTTTCTTGAAAAATGCGTTCAAAATGCGTTTTATACTGGGGGGGGGCATTTTTTATTAATTTTTACAAAAAATTTAATTTTAAATCCTACTTTGATTGCCAAAAGTCCATTAATTTTGTCAAGTTTTTTTGACATGATTTTTGTCAATT
Organism: Bacteroidota bacterium; assembly: GCA_046051005.1. GTDB lineage: Bacteria > Bacteroidota > Bacteroidia > Chitinophagales > Saprospiraceae > JAAFJT01. Next base: position 1,190 of record JBJOPA010000090.1, on the reverse strand, counting down.
ATTTTTTAAAAAAAAGTTATAAAAAATTATAAATCTAAAAACAGAAGAGATGAAAAAAGCAATTCAAATCTTGACACCAGCCGCTTTTGCGATGTTGGTTTTCGCAAGTTGCCAAAACAGTGGCAGCAATGCAGGTAGTGTTTCGTCGGCAGCTCCTACCGTTGCAACAGAAACCTCCGCCATGAACGCACCGCCTGCCGCTACGACCGAAACCGCCGTGCAAACGCCTGCTAACGCAGCCGCGCCCGCACCTGTCGCTGGAGCAAAACCAGCAGACGTGAAATCAGTTACGCCCGGTACAGCAGTCGCTTCGGTGAGCAAAAATGCGCCGCACACAAACATGGCTCCTGCTACACCCGCAGTAACCGCCGTGCCTGCACAACAATCGGCTCCTGCAACGTCCGAAACAACGTCTATCAAATGGGACGAAATGGCGTACAATTGGGGAAAACTCAAACAAGGAGAAAAAATGACGCACATTTTCAAATTTACCAACACAGGTAAAAAACCACTCGTCATTTTAGATGCAAAAGGTTCATGCGGTTGTACGGTTCCTGAAAAACCACAAGCTCCCATCGAACCGGGCAAAACAGGCGAAATCAAAGTAGTTTTTGATTCATCGGGCAAAGAAGGTGGACAAGTCAAAACCGTGACCATCACGGCAAATACTGACCAACCAACGATGACTTTGACCATCAAAGGCGAAGTTTCAAAAGACTAATGGGACGGTAAAACGATTCAAAAAATCGAAAAAAAATAGGATTCGCAATTGCGAATCCTATTTTTTTTTGTTTTATACTGGGGGGTAGCATTTTTTGAGGCGTTTTTCTATCGCGTCAACAAAGCTGCGCCTTTGGCATTGATGATGAAAACCATGTCTTCTTTTGGACGCATTTCCTCTGCCATTTCTTGATTTTCATAGGCGGGAATGAGCAAAATGGTGTATTTTGAATCGCCTTCCGACAATTTTCCGATTTGAAACGTTTTATACATTTTGATGATTTGTGCCAATTGGGTGCGCTTTGCCATCGAATTGAGGCACGAAATCCATTGGGTTTCGCTGCAATGTCGGACGATATAATTGACTTCGGCGGGCAAAAATTGCTTGCGCAATTGCCACATCATCAATTGATTTTTTTGAATATCGAGATTAGAAAACAATTCGCCTGCATCTTTGATTTGGGCAACTT
>JBJOPA010000089.1:0-14355 GCA_046051005.1 Bacteroidota bacterium | reverse complement strand
CTGTAAATTAGAAACAAAAGAAGTGTAATTGTTGTGTTTTTAGGCGATTTATACTGGGGGGGGGCATATTTTTTAAAAAAATATAAAAAAAAACGACTCGTGCCGAAACACAAGTCGTTTTTTTTTATGGAAAGTATAAACTTACTTTTTATACGGTTTCTGCTGCACGATTTGCACGTTTTACGTCGTCGTCGTGGCTGATAACACTTTCTGTCAAGTCCAAATTTCTCGAAAAGTCCATCATCACAGGAGCGGCAATGAAAATCGAAGAATAAGTACCTGCCAACAAACCAATAAACAAAGCAAATGCAAACCCTTTAATCGCTGCACCACCTACCAAGAACAAGATGAATGTTACCATCAAAACGGTCAAAGAGGTGATAATGGTACGGCTCAAAGTAGAGTTAATTGCATTGTTGATGACTTGCGGCATCGGGTCTTTCGTATATTTACGCATGTATTCACGAATACGGTCATATACGATAACGGTGTCATTGATAGAATAACCCACAATGGTCAAAATCGCCGCAATGAAATCTTGGTTAATTTCCATGCTCCATGGAACGATGCCGTGAAACAAAGTGAAAATTGCTACCGTAATCAATACGTCGTGCAACGCCGCAATGACGATACCCAACGAATATTGCCAACGCGAGAAGCGAATGAGGGTGTAAATACCGATGATAATCAAACCCCAAACGGTTGTCCACAAAGAACTACTTTTGATGTCGTCTGCAATAATCGCACTTACTTTCACCGAAGATTTGATGTGCGTGCCAGTGCCTTCTGTATTTTTGAAATTGTCTAAATTCAATTTTCCACCAGCGATGGCGTTAACACCGTCAAACAATTTTTGATTCACGCGGTCTTGTACGTCTGCACTTTTATCGTCCACCATGTAAGAAGTGGTGATGTCGTAGTGATTTTCCGTAGAAATCGCTTTTACAACTGTTGACTGATTGTCGAACGCTTTTGTCAAGCCGTCACGCAATTGGTCAAGATTTACTTTTTGGTCGAAAGCAACTTCATATTTGAAACCACCTTTGAAATCAATACCATATTCAAAAGCATTTTCTTTGCGAATGATGATGCTGGCGATGCCCGCCGCAATCAAACATGCAGAGAAAATATATGCTTTTTTGCGCAATGCCATCCAATCCCAATTGATGTTTTTGAAAGCACGTTCGCTAAATGGCGCAAAGAAACGGATGCTATAACCTTTTGACAATGCCCATTCTACAATCAAACGGCTCACCAAAATGGCAGTGAAGAGTGTAAAGATTACACCAATCGCCAATACGACACCAAAACCTTTGATAGGTCCAATCCCTTTCCAAATCAAGACGAGTGAAGTCAACAACGCCGTAACGTGACCGTCAATAACCGCCGACATCGAGTGTTTGAAACCATCGGCAATTGCGGTGAGCGTATTTTTTCCTTCAGCGAGTTCTTCACGAATCCGCTCGTAGATAATTACGTTTGCGTCAACCGCCATACCCATCGTCAAAACGATACCTGCGATACCCGGCAATGTCAAAACCGTACCGTAAGATGCCAATGCACCAATGATGAACAACAAGTTGACCATCAAAGCCGCGATAGAAATCAAACCGCCTGTTGAATAATAAATTGACATAAACACCAAAATAGACAAGAACGACAAGCCCAATGCCCACAATGAATTGTTGATGTTTTGTTGACCCAAAGATGGTCCAACCGTAGATTCTTGAACGATTTGTGCGCGAGCTGGCAATTTACCAACTTGCAAGATATTCGCCAAATCTTGTGCTTCTTGAACCGTAAAACCGCCCGAGATGCTAGATGTACCACCCAAAATAGGCTCGTTTACACGCGGAGCAGAAACTACTTGGCTATCCAAAACGACCGCCACTTGGCGATTGTTTTCGCGAGCCGCAACAGTCGTTACTTGTCCCCAAATGCCACCGCCTTGGCTGTCCATCGCCAAAGAAACGGCACTGCCTTTTTCGTCTGTTTGCAAACGTGCGCTCGTTACATGCTCGCCTTCCAACGCCGCACCTGTGCGGGTGCTTGGCGATTTGTGCAACGCATATAACGTATATAAATCCATTACATCGCTTTTTCCTGTCGAAGAAAGTTCTGGTTTTGCCGACCAAGCCCAAACGATGTCAGAAGAAATATTTGTTTTTGCGACAGGAGATTCCAACAATTTTGAAATCGCATCGCGCTGATTTTTCTTTGCTGTACCAATCGTAGAACCATTGCCGTCTTGTGACGGAGACAACAACGACAAAATTGGACCCGCCGTTTTCGACGAATCTACTTTTGAAGAATCTTGCATTGACAATTTCAATGCGTTGTCTGCTGCCATCAATGCTGCGCCTACTTCGCTTGCGCGATAGGTGTTCCAAAACTCCAATTTCGCTGCCGCCGTGAAGAACTTGCGTGCGCGCTCTGGGTTTTCGATGCCCGGAAGCTCCACCGAAATCATGTCGTGTGCTTTGTCGAGTGAAATGTTGGGTTGCACAACGCCAAGTTTGTCAATCCGTTGTTTCAAACGCTTAAACGTTTCTTCTACCGTTTCATTCGCTTTCTGACGAATCAAGTTTTGAACTTGATTGTCCGACGAATTGAGCGTCAGATTCAACGATTGATTGCGCGAAAAAACCGAAGCCAACGGTCTGCCCGTTTGCTTGAACGCATCTACGAACAACTGAATGTAGTCAGATTGCGAGTTTTTTTGTTGTGCCGTCGCATTGTCCAACGCTTTTCTGAAATCTCCGTCGGTCGTATTGTCCGCCAAAGAAGTCAAAAAATCGCGCAAATCGACTTGCAACAAAACACTCATACCGCCTTTCAGGTCAAGACCCAAATGCAATTGTTTTTGTTTACAATCCTGATACGTAAACTTGCCCAACAATGGGATTTCAAGAATCGTTTCAGAAGACATCGAGTCCAAATAAGCTACCCGCGCATCGCGCTGAGTTTGTGCTTGTTGGTCGGCGGATACGCCTGCCGCTTTTGTTGCGGCATAGTTTACTGCCTCTTTTTCAATCCGATTGGTCGGAAATACGTACACCAACTGACCTAGACAAATCAACGTCAACAGCACCAGAAAAAATTTAACTAACCCTTTGCTTTGCATCTCTGTAAAAACTTAATTTTCTAATTTTAAACTTTAAAATCTCTTTAAAAATGTTGAATCCTCTTTTAAAATCGTTTTTTTTCGTTATCGTTTTCTTTCGATTTGATTTTTCTTGAAAAACTATTTTAAACCGTTTTGAAAACCAAAAAAAAGCCCCCCCCCAGTATAAATGCCATTTTCAACCCATTTTCAAGGCATTATTTTCCAAAAAACTTTTTAGACAAAAATGATGAAAAAATGAGTCGAAACACCAAGCCCCAAAAAAGGGGTTTCCTATCGGCAAGCAGACTTTTCTTTTTAGTTTGTCATAGCAATTATGATGCTATTTTTGAATGTGTTGAAACAAAAAACAAACCGCCCCAAAACACCCCTCAAAAAAAGCGTGCAAATTTACGCCTTTCCTCGAAAAATTATACAAAATTCTACTTTTTTTCGCTTTTTTTATTCCCAATTCGCAAAATACTGCAAAAAATAGCCAAATGACACCCAATTCAGCTATATTTACACTTTTTTATACCAAATTATAAAGAAATACAAACTTTATAAAAAAAATATTTGTGTCATTTTTTATTTTTTATAAAAATATTTGTATTTTTTTGCAAAAATATTTGTACAATCCGCACAAAAAGTTTTATCTTTGTGCCAGATTTTAACATACTTGATTTTGAAAATCAACTTTTTTTTAACTCGTAAAACAACAGCAAAAAATGGTAAACAAAGTAACCTTGATTGGCAATTTAGGGCGCGATGCAGAATTGCGACGCTTGGAAAATGGCGCAGCAGTTGCCAAATTTTCAATTGCGACCAACGAAAATTACAAAGACAAAGCAGGCGAGTGGCAAACCCTCACCGAGTGGCACGAAGTCGTTGTTTGGCGTGAACTTGCCGAACAAGCCGAGCGCACCTGCAAAAAAGGCACGCTCGTCTATGTCGAGGGAAAAATTACGCATCGAAAATACACCGATGCCAACAACATTGAGCGATATTCGACCGAAATCGTAGCAAATTACATGCGCGTTCTCGACCGCAAAGAAGGAGGCAGTGCCGCCCGCGAAACCTCGTTTCCGAACGAAGAATATGCGGCTGCACGTCCAAAAAATACCGCTCCACCTATGAGCGATACGTCATCGCGCAACGTTCCAATGGAAGTCACCAATACGTCGCCAGATGGCGGTGATGATTTGCCGTTTTAATATTTCAACGCATTTTTTAAGCCACAATTCAATCGGCTGAACAGGAAAAACGTTGTTTTCACGCTCTTTTTTTCAAAAAAGGCATCAAAATAACGTTTTTTCCGTTCAACATTTTTTCAACTAAAAATACGTTTTGAATTAAACAAAATCGGCTTGGGCGCGTTTTTTACTTTTCTGTTTATTCCTTCCATACCTTTGCTTTCTGCCACGTCTGTTTGGGGAGCAGCTTTTTTATTGCTTTTTCTCTTAATTTGTTCCGCTTCGATGTCTGCTTCCGAAGTTGCTTTTTTCGGACTCAACCGCGCTGAACACGATGCCCTCGAAACCAAAGAATCCGCCGCCGCACAGCGCGTGTTGCAATTGTTGTTTGCCCCCAAACGATTGCTCGCTACGATTCTATTGGTCAATAATTTTGTCAATATTGGCATCGTCATTTTATTGGATTTTATTTTAAAAAATCTTTCTCCCGAAGATGCCTTCCAATACTGGGGGGGGGCGTTGCAAACGTTTACGAGACTCGGTTCCGTCGAAAGTTGGCAGCGTGCGATTGGTTTTGGCATCAATACGGTCGGCGCAACGGCGTTGATTGTGCTTTTTGGCGAAATTACACCCAAATTGTACGCCCAATTTAACCGAATCAGTTTTGCAGAACAAATTTCTACGCCGCTCAAATTTTTAGTCACGGCGTTGCGTCCCGTGAGTGGCTTGCTCGTGCGCACGAGTGCGCGAGTGGAGCAGCGTTTGGCTTCTTACAACGTCAAAACTTTGAGTGACCAAGACCTTCATCAAGTCATCGAACTCACGGTTTCGCAAGAAGCCGATGCCGAAAACGAAGCGACGATTTTGAAACGGATTGTACATTTCGGCGATGTTTCGGTCAAGCAAATTATGACTTCGCGTGTCAAAGTGTCTGCCGTTAGTTTGACGGCGCATTTTTTAGACGTATTAAAAACGGTCAGAGAAGCCGAATTTTCGCGGTTGCCCGTTTTTCAAGACGATTTTGATAGCATTGTCGGTTTTTTATATTCAAAAGATTTAATAGAATTTATTGACGAAAATAACAGTTTTGAATGGCAATCGCTGGTCAGAACAGACGTGATGTACGTTCCCGAATCGCGTTTGATTAGCGACGTATTGCGCGATTTTCAACGAAAAAAAATGCACGTTGCCGTCGTTGTGGACGAATATGGCAGCGCGGTGGGCATTGTGACACTTGAAGATATTATGGAAGAAGTGATTGGCGAAATTCGAGATGAATTTGACTCCGAACCCGAAATCGAATATCAAAAAATTGATGACCATACCTTCATTTTTGAAGGAAAATCGTTGATAAACGACATTTGTCGCGTGCTGAAAGTAGAAACCGACACGTTCGAGGAAATTCGCGGCGATGCGGATTCCATCGCGGGTTTGTTGCTCGAATTGAAAGGCGCGTTCCCAAAAATTGACGAAGAATTGAGTTTCGGCGCATTCAAATTTAAGGCATTAGAATTAGACAAAAGACGCATTCAGCGCGTTCAACTCGAAATTTTACCAAATGAAACAGAACTTTCGGAATAATTTTCCGAGTTTTCAAAAGTTTTTTGCCTAAAAATTGTGAAAAAAGCCCCCCCCCCAGTATATTTGCCCCCTAATTCATTTTTCAACTGAAAATATGAACGAAATCTTATTAAACTACGACTTGTTTAAATACTATTTTTTGTAGAAAACAAAAATCCATCTGAAAGATTATGGCGAAGAAAGTAAAAAAAATTGGGATTCTTTTTGGTCAAGAGAATACGTTTCCATGGGCGTTCATCGAGCGCGTAAACGAAAAAGCGAAGCAACAGGGCTTGGCGGTGATGGCAGAAAAAGTGTCTGTTGACATGGTCGAACAAGGCGCAGCGGAGGATTATGCCGTCATTATTGACCGCATTTCGCAAGATGTTCCGTTCTATCGGGCGTATCTCAAAAACGCAGCAATTTCTGGTACTGCTGTTGTCAACAACCCATTTTGGTGGTCGGCAGATGAGAAGTTTTTTAACAATGCGTTGGCGGTAAAGTTGGGCGTTCCTGTTCCCAACACCGTTTTGTTGCCTTCTCGCGAGATGCCCGACGACACCGCGCCCAATTCGTTCAGAAATTTGGCGTTTCCGCTTTCATGGGACAAAATTTTTGATTATGTCGGCTTTCCTGCATTCATGAAACCACACGCGGGCGGCGGTTGGAAATCGGTCTATCCGTTGGCTTCCAAAGAAGAATTTTTTGAAAAATACGGCGAAACCAACCAACTCGTGATGATGTTGCAGTCAACGGTGCGTTTTGATGACTATTTCCGTTGTTATTGTTTGGGCGGAAAACATGTTCATATTATGCAATACGAACCGCGCAACCCGCATCATTTGCGTTATGTTTCGGGTCGAGGACCCGCCGAAAAGAAGTTGTTAGATACGGTTCATGATTATGTTTTGAAACTCAACAATGGATTGGGTTATGATTTTAATACCGTCGAATTTGGTGTGCAAGATGGCATTCCCTATGCCATTGATTTTTGCAATCCTGCGCCTGATGCCGAAGCATCGTCTGTTGGAGAAGCAAATTTTGAATGGATTGTGGAACACGCTGCTACTTTTGCCATCGAAAAAGCATTGACATTGAAAGAAAATGCGATGAATTTGACTTGGGGAACGTTCATGCGCGAAGCCGTAGCAGGCACGCCCATTGGTGCGGGCAACGTCAAAACGGCTGCCGAATTGTCAAGTGAACCTGCGCCGAAGAAAAAACGAACCACCAAAGCATAATTTGTCTTTGTGATAATTCGTAAGAATAAAAAGTGCTTTTACCTCCCGAAAATGGGTTGTAAAAGCACTTTTTTGCGTTTTATACTGGGGGGGGCGTTTTGGGATACAGGAAAACAGATTAATGTATTTAAAAATGGTAATTTTATTGGTAAACGGTTTAAAAATGGAAATTATAAATGAAAAGAGTAAGATTTATAAGATTTTTAGCAATTGTATGCTTGCTGTATTTTTCGTACATTAAATTTTTGTCTCCTAAATTGGTGAGCGATGGATATTGGAAAAACTATGGCTCAGATTTTGGTATGCCAGACCTTATCAGAACTAATGATACTATTTGGCAAGTAAAATTTAATTATTTATATGCGATGGGAGAAAAGAAATACGTTATTGTTTTTTGTATTAAAAAATATATGTTGATAAGGCGTTTGCATCATCTGGATTTTGGATGGTATGTAAACAAGGGATAGATTTTGTTAATCTGCCCCCCGTATTCGCTTTCGCAGGCGAGTATGGGGGGCTTTTTTTTAAAAATCGGTGACTACACTCATTTATTGATGAACGCACAGAAATAAAAAACATATTTGCAATCAAAAAATACCCTAAAAATGGTATTTTTACTTTAAATGCGTATTGATTTGTGTTAATATTAGAAAAAAGCGAAAAAAAATTTGGTGGTTTGGCAAAACACATGTATTTTTGTATCATTAATTTTGCTTACATATTTTAACAAACAGCATTTCAATAAACAATATTCTGAATATACAATCATCTTTCTAAAAACATTCGTACAGACGAGACAACACCATTTTTATTTTAGCTTTCACCTTATTCATTTTTTTTAGCTTTCACCTTATTTATTCTTATTTAACAAAAAACACCTATATGTTATGACAACATTACCCTATGACTATTTTTTTTCTGTAAAACAGTTTTCTTTTGCTGCGACCTTTGTTGCGTTGGTTCGGCATCATTTTTTAGAACGTTATTTGTCTGTTTGATTGTCTTTTTCGGACAATCAAGACTGACGGTTTGACCCGTTTTTCCATTTATTTTTTTCGTTAGGCTATTTCAGTGCATTTGCGCGGTTTTAGGTAATTTTTGTGTGGTCACAAAATTGCCCAGTGCTTCTGTTGTCTGTTAAATGCCTACGCCCTATTTGCTTTGTATCACAAAGCGAACAGGAACCGTCATCTTTTTTTTAATCATTTTTACAAAAAATTTATTTACAACATGAAGTTATTTTCATCAAAAAACATTCGGATTTGCTGCCCTTTAGAAATGGGGAAAAGCTACTGGATATTGTTGTGGTTGTTTAGTCCGCTGTTTGTGGCAGGGCAAACGACACCACCATCGCCTGCATTGCCGCGTCCTGACAGCGTTTTGTTGAGCGTTTTTAACACGGGCGGCAAATATCGATTGACTCCTGCGGAATTTGGGGCGGCTACGCCTTCATTTGCCAATGGTCAGAACAGCTTGGTATCAACGGTTGTGTTTGCGCGGGATACTTCTTTGCGAAACAATTTGCAAGGTTGCGACTCCATTGCCGTCAATTTGCGTGGCAAAGTGGCGTTGGTAGAACGCGGCGGTTGCAGCTATGTTCGCAAATGTTGGAATGCACAACGGGCGGGAGCCATTGCGGTGGTTTTGATTGATACCATTGCCAATGGCATCGCGCCTGTGATGACGCGAACGGGTGTGGATTCGGTCTTGGCGGATTCGATTCGTATCCCTTGTTACAGTGTGTCGAAACAAAAAGGTGACCGCATTCGGGCATTGTTGCCCTCGAAGGTAGGCATTCGGATTCCGCAATACATGCCTAGCGATGCCGAACGGCGCGGCAACACCGCCAAAGACCCTGTTGCTGTCACGCCAGAACCGCCTCAAAATGGCGAAAAAGCTCCACCCCCAGTATCTGACCAAGAAAAGGCAGCCCAAGCCCAACAATTGGCAGAACAACAACGCCTTTATCCAAATCCGACATCGGGTGTCTTGTTTCTAGACTATCAGTATGCCGAAATTGGGGATTTAAAAGTGCAAATTCGGAACATCGCAGGGCAATTGCTCTTTGAACAATCGGTTCAAGGTGCGACTACGGGCAAATTAGAACTAGATGTTTCTGATTTGGTTGCGGGAGCCTACTTTGTGCAATTGCAACACGGCAACAACCGCATCGCCAAAGCACTCATCATTCAACATTAAACAATTCACCAAATTAAAATTTTAAAGTTATGTTTAAACAAAAAATAAATCTATTGCTACTCGGTTTGCTATGGATAGCAAATTGGGGCTATGCGCAGAATAACAATGGAATTGGGGCTTCTCCTGCCAGTACGCCGAGTGCAGCGGCAGCAGGCAAGTACAACGACGCACCCGTGAGTATGCACACGGGAACGGTGAGTGCATCTATTCCGATTTACACGATTGGCAATGCAGGCGGTTTGTCTGCTTCGGTTGGTTTGGGCTATCATGCTGGCGGTGTGCGCGTAGCGGATATTTCTACTTCTGTTGGTATGGGTTGGACGCTCAATGCAGGTGGTTCCATCACGCGCACCGTACGTAATGCCCCCGATGAAGGGATTATGCGCAATGCCGCAGGTCGAGGCAAAGGTTGGTATCAAACAACTCCAACTGCAATAGCAGCAGCATTTGCAACAACGGGCGCACATTCGGGAGAAGACCAGCAAAAAATGACGAATGGTGAATGGGATACAGAACCCGACGTATTTCAATACAATTTGCCTGGTTATAGCGGTAAATTCTATTTTAAACATAATGCGAATGGTACCCCTATCGTTGTATTTTTAAATGCTACACAAGACATAAAAATTGAACCCAACTATAAACCGTCGAATAGCGATTGTGGTTCTTTCGATTCTTGGATTATTACTACGCCTGATGGCATTCGCTATCATTTTGGTTCGGCTAATTTACCCGAATTGACAGGTGCAGACCCCGCCGTAGATTTGAGTTTTAGCTTTGTTTATGGTTCTGGATTTGCAGGCAACACGTATGTTTCAAGTTGGAATTTGACTAAAATTGAAAGCCCCGATTTGCAACATCACATAGATTTTTTATATATCCGAGAAACCTATCGCTATGTCAATAGAGGTGGTGACCATACAACAGGAAACTATACAACAGATGCGGATAGAGAAGTTCACACCCAAGTTTGGGGTGCAAGATTGAAAGAAATTAAATCAGATGTGGAAAAAATTGAGTTTCTAACAGGAACAGTAGATAGAAAAGATCTGGATTTGCTGGCACCAACAGGTATTTTCAATTATTTCTCGAATATTGCTCAAAATCAGGCAAAGCCATTGAGCAATATTAAGGTTTCTACGATTGTTGGGTCACAACAGATTCGTCGTTTTGAATTGGAACAAGGCTATTTGCGTAGTGCTTTTACGGGCTATCCTAATGATTATAGTGTTGATAATGCTACGCAAACGGATATTTACAGGTTATATCTACGTCGGGTTAGAGAGTTTGGCGAGCAAAATACCGTTGCTACTCAAAAAGTACACGAGTTGAATTATATTGGTGTGCCTGTCAGCACAGCAGAATTTGTAGATGTGGCGTTGCCACGTCGAAAATCCGCAGCAACAGATATTTGGGGGTTTTATAATGGAAAAGACGACAATAAGTATTTGACGGCAATTTGTGATATATATGACCAAAGTCAGCTTGACTATGGTACTGCGCCGCGTCAGTTTAAAAATGCTAGCTACGGCGATATTGGAAATAAATTTTTGTCAGAAGTGCAAATACTGGAAAATTCCTTTGGAACGGGCAACATCAATGATTTCATTTACAAAATGAAGCGTAGTATTTGGGGCGTTACATTAAGGGGGCATAGTGAGACAGATGTGTTCATTAATCTTGCATCTGACAAAACACCTTCAGCAACACATATGGCAATTGGTACACTTGACAAAATCACGTATCCAATGGGTGGTATTACTCAATACGAGTATGAACCACATCAATATCGGGCAAAAACAGCAGAATTGAAGTTTGTACATCCCTTGAAGGAAGCCACGACCTCGCAATCACAAAAGGTGTTTAGCTCCATTTTTGGCGGACAAACTACGCCTTTGCCAGTAAATCCAGATGTGCACCAGATTGCACTTCGAATTCAAAATGCGTATATAGATGTACCGAATAACAAAATCAGTCGTCTGAAATACGCTTTGTATCTCGAAAACCAAAACCCGACCAATGCCCTCGTCCAAACGATGGAGTTTAGAGTGCGCATTAAAAAAAATGGCAATGTTCTCGCAGGTGAAAAAATATTTCTGGTCAATGAATCAAGAAAGTTATTGGTAGTAGAAGATTTTATCCCCAATCTGTGGAATTTGCCTATTGATTTGACGGGAGATGGAAATCCATTTACCAATCTTGAAATTCAAATCTATGCCAATAATGCAGGTGGGCAAAATCTGTGCAAGGTTCGTTTTTCAATGTTCTACGAAACGTTGGGCGTGAAAGAAGAAGATAAAATAGCAGGTGGTTTGCGTATCAAAAATGTGAAAACATTAGAGAATCCTAATGCAACGCCGATTGTTACTCATTACGACTATAAAACGACTGATGGGGTTTCTTCAGGCGTATTGCCCGTTATGCCACGTGTAATTTATAATTTATCCTATGGTGCGCACACTGGAACGAATCTATACAATACGATTGTACAACAAGGAGCTGTACCGACTTATATGTTTTCTTTTGTTTGGGAGGTGAAAGAAGGTTCTTTATTTGGGGCTGGTAGCAACAATCAGACAGGTGCCATAGGATATAAAGAAGTGAAGGTTTGGAAAACTGGGTTGGGGCATAGTCGCTACTACTATTTTATACAGCAACCTATGGAATCTCAACCATCAGCTTATCCTGAGGTGCCAGAATATAGCATAAGTGGCAAAACGGGTATGTTGTTGCGAGAGGAGCATTTCAACCAAAACAATCAAATGGTGAGTCAAACCACTTTTGATTACATTGAATCAATGCCCAATGCGCCTTTTTTTGGTACCAATTTCATTGAGGGGTATAATTTTACAAAGCCGATGCACGCACGCATCGCCAAATACCGCATTGACCTTGGCTACCGCGTTTACCTCAACAGCAAAACTGAAACTGTTGATGGTGTAAGCACCACTACGGATTATAGTTATGACCCACAATGGCGACACCATTTGCCTATCACCACTCGCGTGAAAAACTCTGACGGAAATGTCTATAAAAGTAGAACCTACTATGCGGCTGCCCGAGATGAGGATACTGTGACTCCCGAAGAGTTGATATCAGGAAGGTATGCACAAGAGTTGGCATTAGCGGCATATTGGGTGTCAAAACGCATGTTGCATTTGCCACTCAAGACAGAGGCATATGTAAACAACACGTTGAAAGTGGCGGCAAAAACCAATTTCTCGTCAACAACGTTTGGCGGATTGAAAAGACCCATCTCTATCGAAACATTCCAAAATGGGGTGTGGACAACAGAGATGACGATGGCATACAACCCAGACGGGTTGCCCATCAGTACGACTGCAAAAGGTTTTACCGAAGCCCAAATATTCGTATGGAATGCGAATAGAACCCTGCAATCCAAAACTTTTGGTGGTTTTACGACCAGTTACAAATACGATGACCGAAAAAGAATTACGCAAGTGACCAATCCAAATGGGCAAAAAGCAAAATTCTATTACGACGAGTTCGGTCGGACGGTAAAAACTGAAGGCGCATTCGATATAAATGATGTACCCAATATCATCAAAACGGTAAATTATCAGTATCGAAATGCGAACAATCCAGAGAGTTTTGTTGAAACCTCTATCTGGACAAGCGATTTGTCGGATATCAACAGCAGTGGTGTCATTAAATCTAAACAATGGATTGACGGACTGGGAAGGGCAAAAGGCAGCATCGGTGAAAATTATACGCCCGACCAAAAGCACCTCAAATCGTATCTCACCTACGACCTATTGGGAAGGGTGGATAAAATGTTTGAACCGTTTGAAAGTCAAAGCACCAATTTTGAAGCGGCTCCTGCCAATACGCCCTATGTCACCAATGATTATGAGGCTTCGCCGTTGGGAAGAACTCTTCGACATCACAATGCCGACCAAACACAGGTCAGCGTCGCGTATGCAAGCAATGCAGCCAACGAAGTGAAGATTTATCAGCTCTCAAGTGGCAATATTACTGGGGGGGGGACTTTTTATGGTGCAAATCTGCTTTACAAGACTATTTCAACCGATGAAAATGGGCACCAATCGGCGGCGTTTACCGACAAAATCGGTAGAACCATCATGACCCGTCGTTATGGTGTCGGAGAAACGTTGGATACTTACGTCTTGTACGATGAGTTCGGAAACGTAACCGCCGTCATTCCGCCGTTGAATGACAACGAGGAGGCTAATAAAGTTTCGTATTTTTATAGATACGACCAACGCAATCGCTTGAGAGCCAAAAAAATACCGAGTGCCGAGTGGCAATATTTTTACTACAACCAACGAGATATGTTGGCACTTACGCAAGATGGAAATATGGCGCAAGAAAGCCAACAAAAACATCTTTACATGCAATACGACGCATTGGGTCGTCCAACGCAGACGGGTTTTGTCTTTGTCGCAAACCCAACGAACGAAGTTGACAACAACAATCGGGCGATTGACCCAGATTTTTTACTGAGCGAAGTAACTTACCGTATTGATAAAACGTACATAGACAAAACAAAAGTACGGGTTTTGGAAGTGTTGAACGGCGTGCAATGGATAGAAACCCAAAACCACTACGATGATTTTGGACGGTTGGTAAGTGCAAACGGAAACAACCACTTGAGCAACGACCCTACGGCAGAAATCGTGTCCTTTACCCCCAAATTTTATGGGGCGGCGGTCAATGCTTCGCGTTCGCATCGGGCATTCAATCATATCGACATCAATCAAACGCCTACGTTTGACCACATGTTGAGGCTCAAAACCATGAGCCATGAAACCACCATTGACGGCAATAGTTTGGGCAATCGCACCATTTCTGAAAACGTGTACAACTATAAAAATCAGTTGACAGAACAGCGATTGGGCTATCATGCTTCGACTGGAAAATGGTTGCAAAATGTGGATTTTACCTACAATGTGCGTGGTTGGTTGACGGCTATCAATCCCTTTCAGAATTCGGGTCCGATTCAGCAATGCAATCAACAACTCTTGAAATTGGAGGCGAATGGCGAAGAAAGCGGCGGCGGTAGTGGCGGCAATTGCAC
>JBJOPA010000088.1:0-16333 GCA_046051005.1 Bacteroidota bacterium | reverse complement strand
CGAGCATCAAACTGACGACTTGTAATACTTTTTCGCGTTGTCGTTCGCCAAAAGCGTCCGCCATTTCGTGCAAAGTCAAGGTTTCGTAGCGCAACAACAATTTGATTTTATTTTCAATGCGTTCGATTTCATCGGTCGAAACATCTTGTTTTTTTTCTACGCAAACGTCGCAAACGCCGCAGTTTGTGATGTCCGTTTGTCCAAAATAACTCAACAATTGACGCGACCGACAAATGGGCGTTTGTGCATATTCCAACGCTGCTTTGAGCCGAATTTCATGTCTTTTTCGTCGAAATTCGTAGCGCGTTCGGTCAATGTCTAAATAATTTTGACTTTCTCGCGGGCGCAAAAACGTCAATTGCGGTTTGTCCGAGCGTTTTCGATATTCAAAAACTTGATTGGCGTGTAACCAATGTAATATTTTTTCTATTTCAGACAATGGCATTTTCAAAAAAGTTGCCAATTGTTGTTCGCTAAACGTGGTCGGATTGGAGAAAACCGTGCCGCCCAAAAGCCGCAAAATCCCTTTCAAAACCCGTTCTTTTTCAGGATTTTTGAGCTGAAAATCATAGATTTCTTCTGCCGAAATGCGCGATTGCAAGGTCGAAGGCGAAAAAACGGACTCCGTGAGCGCAAACCAACCGTCTTGTTCCAACACTTTCAAAGCGGCGTGTACCAACATGGGGTCGAGCGAAAAACGCTGGGCAACGTCCACCAAATCAAAGTCAAAAGATTCGCCTTCCGCGCTGCCGACGGCGAGTTGATAGTAGCTACAAATGGCAGCATAGACGCGCCGAATGGTCGAAAGGTCGGGAAACGCATTTTTAAATTGCAAATTTAGCGAAAATGCGTCTTGTTCATTGAACAATAAAACGCAATATGATTTTCCGCCATCGCGTCCTGCGCGACCCGCTTCTTGAAAATAGGCTTCTAACGTATCGGGCAAATCAAGATGCACCACCACGCGCACGTCAGGCTTGTCAATGCCCATTCCAAAGGCATTTGTGGCAACAATAATTCTGTTTTTTCCCGAAATCCATTCATTTTGTTTGCGTGTTCGTTCGTCAAAATCCAATCCTGCGTGGTAAAAATCGGCTCCGATTCCATGTTGCCGAATCATGTTGCTGATTTCTTTTGTGCCTTTTCGACTCCGAACATATACGATTCCAGAGCCATTTGATTTTTTTAAAATTTCAATAATTTTCCTTGCTTTGTCCTCCGTTTTTCGGACGATGTAGGACAAATTGGGGCGGTCAAAATCTTGTTGAAAAAGATTTTTTTTCTTAAATTGTAATTTTTCTTGAATGTCTTCCACAACCTCGCTCGTTGCAGTTGCCGTGAGTGCCAAAATGGGGACTTCGGGCAGCAAAATGTCTCGAATTGCCGCAATTTCAAGGTAAGATGGGCGAAAATCGTAGCCCCATTGACTGATGCAATGCGCTTCGTCCACCGCCAAAAGACTAACTTTCATGCGTTTGATGCGCTCTCTGACGAGTGGATTTAGCAGTCGTTCGGGCGACAAATAGATAAAACGATAGGCTCCAAAAACGGCATTATCCAAAATTCTGTCCACCTCGCCGTAACGCATGCCCGCGTGAACGGCGACGGCGGGAATGTCGCGGCGTTTCAATTGTTCGACTTGGTCTTTCATCAAGGCAATCAAAGGTGACACGACGATGCAAATGCTCTCCGAAGCCCCCCCCCCAGTATCCGACCCATTTTTTGGCATTTTGGGCGACTCGAAACTGCGATTTGACCATTTTTTGTCCGCCGATTCCGCCAAAACGAGGGCTGGAATTTGAAAACAAATGCTTTTTCCGCCGCCCGTCGGCAACAATGCCAACGTGTCGCGACCGTCCAAAACCGACTCGATGATGTCGAGTTGAAGCGGACGAAATGCGTCATAATTCCAATATTTTTTAAGAATTTGTAGCGGCGTAGGCATTGTTTTTCTTTGAAAAAACTAAAAGTGAAAAACCGAAATTGCGCATTTCAGTTTCTCACTTTTTTATTATTGATATTTATAAAAAAATAATTTTTCTCAAAAATTACTAAAAAATCACTCGGATACTGGGGGGGTATCTTTTTTTCAAATATTTTTCAAAAAAAATCTTTTCGATAAAAAAAATTTAACTCGATTTTGTTTCCTCGATATATTTTGAAACGCTGAGAATGATGCCAAACGAGGCGCAAGAAAAAATGAGCGACGTGCCACCCATCGAAAGCATGGGCATCGAAAGCCCCGTGACGGGAACAAAATTGACCGCCACCGCCATGTTCGCCAACGCCTGCATCGTCACCAGCAAAGCCATGCCGACGGCGAGCATTACGCCAAAAGATTTTTGACCAATCGTGACCAATCGCACCACGCGCAAGAACAACAAAACGAACAAACCCATAATCAATGCGCCACCAATCAAGCCATATTCTTCCATGATGATGGCAAAAAGATAGTCGCTACTGGCTTCGGGCAAATAGTTTCGTTGTATCGAACTACCCGGCAAATTGCCAATCCAACCGCCCCGTGCAATGGCAATTTCGGCTTGTTCTATTTGCCATCGGTCGCCCGTTCCTGCAAAAAAACCTTGCAGGCGCGACACCCATGTGTCCACCCGAATGTGTAAACTCGGAAAAGCACGACCAATAATGATGAGAAAACCAAACAGCAAAACACCACAAAACATGAGTAATAAAATATATTTCACATCTACCCGACCGATAAACATCATCGCCATACAAACGGCAAAAATGAGCAACGCCGTAGAAAGATTGGCAGGCGCAATGAGTCCACAAACCACCAAAATGGGAACCAAAATGGGCAAAAATGCACTTTGAAAATCCTTGATTACGTCTTGTTTGTCCGAAATTGTTTTGGCGACATACGTCACAATTCCAATTTTCGCAAGGTCAGAAGTTTGAAAAGTCAAGCCAATCAACGGCAGCCGAAGCCATCGCGTGGCGTTGTTAATCGTCACGCCGAAGGCAAAAGTGAGCAGCAACAAACCCACCGAAAGCAACAAAAACGAGGGCGCAAACTGTTTGTAACGCATGTAATGCATCAAATAACAGAGATATAAAACCACCCAACCCATGCCGAGCGTCAAGACGTGTCGAATCAAAACCCATTCGGTGCTGCCGCCGCGCTCTTTAAACGCCATCGAACTTGCCGACGAATAGACCGCCAAAATCGAAAACAAAGAAAGCATGACGACAATCATCCATATCACGCGGTCGCCGCGCAATTCGGCTGCTATTCTATTTGAAAAACTACTCATAAGTTGTTAAGATTTCTGATAGAAAATTGGATAAAAAAATATAGTTTTTTCTTAAAAAATCGGGGCAAAAATAACAAAAAAATGGGAAAGATGTAGAATTTAAATTTCAAAATTAAATCCTTTTTTGACCAAATCGCGATAGCATTTTTCGTCGAATTGATAGAGTTGTGCAGGACGATGCGCCACGCCCGTTTGTAGGGAAACGGGTTCGAGAATGCCCATTTTGAGTATTTTTGTACGAAAATTGCGCTTGTTGATGCCTTTTCCGAGTTCCAAACCCAAAATTGTTTCGTATAGATTTTGAAGTTGTGTGAGCGTAAATTGACGCGGCAACAACTCGAAACCAATGGGTTGATAGCGCACTTTTGCCCGCAATCGCGCAATCGCCATTTCCAAAATTTGGTCGTGATCAAACGCCAAAATCGGCAGCGAATCCACCTCGAACCAACGTACATCTCGGGCATCGGAGTCGGCAACTGCATTGTGTTCGACGAGGTTGATGAGTGTGTAATACGCCACCGTCACGACGCGCCCGCGTGGGTCGCGAGGCGGCGAACCGAAGGTGAAAAGTTGCTCGATAAACACGTTTTCAACGCCCGTTTCTTCTTTCAATTCGCGGAGGGCGGCGGTTTCGAGGTCTTCGTCCATGTCCACAAATCCGCCCGGCAACGCCCAAGTTTCAGCAAACGGGTCGTGCGCCCGCTCGATGAGCAACACTTTGAGCCGACCCGATTCGTCCAAACCAAAAATGACGCAATCAACCGTCAAAGAAGGACGCGGATATTCGTAAGTATAAGCCATTTTTAAGGAAGTATTTTGTTGAATTTTTTCTTGATTTTTTTTGACAAAAAACGCATTCGATACTGGGGGGGGCATCGAAATAGCGGCAAAGATAGCATATCTTAGTTTATTTTCAAAACTAAGTCAAAAAAAACAAAAAAAAAGCCTCATGCGCATTGTGCATGAGGCGAAACAAAAGCGTTACGTATGTCAAAAACTAAATATAAAACCATTGAAAATTTTGTTGTTCTGAAAGTTCGTTTTTTGAATTGTCCCTATTCTTTTTGAATCCGATAAAACAAGAATAATATTTTTTTAATGATTTTAAAATATTTATAATCAACACTTTAAATTATCTTGAATTTCCAGTTGGGCGATGATAATTTTGAACATACGTTTGCCAAGGTGTTGACAAATGGCTGTTGGAAGCAAAATAAGTCGCAATTTTTTCAAAATCATTGGGCGCAAAATAACCTTGAATGGCTTGAATCAAGTTGCCATTTTCGTCGAGCAAAATGGTGGTCGGATAGACAAATTGATTGCCCATCCAGCGCGACACGAGGTCGTGATAGCTACCCGTTTTGCCATACGTTTTACCATCGAAAACTACTTTTTCGTTTGATTCGGCATTAAATTTTACGCAAATGTAATTGTCGTTTAAATATTTAGAAACAAACTCATTCGAGAAGGTGTTTGCGTCCATTTGCTTGCACCAACCGCACCAATTTGTATAAACTTTTATGATAATTTTTTTATGTTGTTGACGCGCCATTTCTTGGGCTTTGGAAAGGTCTGCCCAATTTACTTGCGCCGAAGCGTGTGAAGAAATGAGCATAAAAGTCATTAAAATCGGAAGGAAAAATATTTTTTTCATAACAACATTTTTTTTTAGGGGTTTTAACTTTTTTATATTTTTATTTCAAAAATCTTTCACATCAATTGAACGATATTATGACGGTCGAAAGTCAAAAAGATGACTTTCAAAATGGCGTTTTAATAAAATTTTAACGTTTTATTGACCGTTTTAAGCATTTTTTAATGAATGGCGTTTTTCTTTTTCTTGAAAATGCGGCTCAAAAACGGTCAAATACTGGGGGGGGGCATTTTTTTCAATGCTTTTACATTTATTTTTCATCAAAATGTTTTTCTGTAAAAAAATTCAAAAAAATTCAAAAAAAAATGAGAAATTTGCGGCTGTTTATTTCTTTTGTTTTTATCAAATTTGCTTTGCCAAAATATTTTAAGTCTAAACCTTCTTGATGAAAAACCACTTATTACGCCTCATTTTTGCCGTTTCGTCGCTGCTTTTTTGCAACAAAAATAGCCACGCGCAAACCAATGTTGACAACTATTTTCAGCAATTTGTGGAATACAAAATTGCCGCCACGCTCGACACCGCTACGCATACGTTGGCGGGCGAAATATCGTTTGTTTACACCAATAAATCGCCCGACGCATTGCCATTTCTCTACATTCATTTGTGGGCAAATGCGTTCGGAACGCGCAACAGTGCCTACGCGAGACAACTCAACCGACAAGGTCAAACCAAATTTTATTTTGCAGACGAAGCAGATTTAGGAAAATATAAAAATTTAAGTTGGAAAACGGGCAATACGCCATTAGAAGTAATTGGAGATTCAAAAAATCCAGATATTATAAAAATCATGCTGCCCAAACCACTCGCTTCGGGCGAATCGGTGACATTGGGAACGCCATTTTCATTGAAAATCCCACGCGATTTTTCGCGATTGGGGCGCAAACCGCAGCCCGATGGCAGCACGGCATATTACGTCACGCAATGGTTTCCGAAGCCCGCCGTTTACGACAAAACGGGTTGGCACCCAATGCCATATCTCGACCAAGGCGAATTTTACAGCGATTTTGGGAATTATGACGTGACGCTGACGTTGCCCGCCGATATGGTCGTGGCATCAACGGGAACGCCGACCGAAAAATCGGAAAATGACTTTTTATTGGCGCGGTCGAAAGACCCAAAAGCCACGCACCCACAATCGGGCGGCATGAAAACGTTGCATTATGTGGTCAATTCGGTCGTAGATTTTGCGTGGTTTGCCGCTAAAAACTTTGAAGTTTCGCACGACGAATTGACGCTTTCAGGCGGAAAAAAAGTAGCGACTTGGGGTTTTTATCCACCCGAAGAGCGCAAAAATTGGTCGAAATCGGCAAAATATATCAAACGCGCCGTCGAATTTTATTCTGACAACGTCGGGCAATATCCGTTTTCGCAAGCGTCGGCAGTTTGCGGCGGAAACTACGGCGGCGGCATGGAATATCCGATGGTGACGCTCATCGGCGGCGGCGGTTCGGAAAAATCAATGGACATCGTCATCGCGCACGAGGTCGGTCACAACTGGTTTCAAGGCATTTTGGCAACCAACGAACGCGACCAACCTTGGATGGACGAAGGCATGAACACATTTTATGAAAGACGATATGAACGCCAATTTTATCCCAAAAATGATAAAAAAACGCCCTACATACTGGGGGGGGGCGATATGAGCATGGAAGATTTGTTGACTTATGGATTTCAACAAACCTACCACGACGCTTGCTCCGCCATGAACTCGGACAGCATGGGCGCAGGAACAAGTTATTATATTTTCGCATACGACAGACCTGCGCGAATGCTCGAAAAGTTTGAAACAAAAATTGGTTCACAGCGTTTTGACCAAGCCATGCAAGGATATTTCAAAACATGGCGATTTAAGCACCCCACCCCACAAGATTTTGAAAATAGCTTTAAAAACGAAATCGGATTGACCGATGCGTTGTTTTTCAACGAACTTTTTTATAAAAATTCGCCCGTCGAATCGAAAAAAGAAACCGAAAATACTAAAAAATGGCAGGTTAACTTTTTAAGAATTGGTTCGTCTTTGGAAAAGAAAACTTTGTATTTGTCGCCGATAATGGGTACAAACGCAAGCGACGGTTTCATGGCGGGCATGTTTTTTTCTAATTATCTGTTCAAACAGCAGCCTTTCAGGTTTGCCGTTGCGCCCATGTTTGGCTTCAAAAGCAAGCAGTTGGCAGGCATTGGAAATATGGATTACATGTTTAAAATTCCAAATATCGGGTTGATGAATATCGGTTTGGGTTGGAAACGTTTTGGTTACGAAACTACGTTGCGCGATAAATTTTCGCTGAATTATGAGCGTTGGAGTCCTTCTATTTCCTTAGAATTTCGTAAAAAACCGATTGATACTTGGACAAAAACGTTGCAATTTCGCACGCTTGTCATGCGACCCGACACGTTGGGTTACGATGGAAATGGTACTGTGACGAAGGTTTCAAAAGATTTGTTTTTGATTCCCGAAATTTCATTTTTGGCGATGCGACAACATGGTTTGGGCAACACAATGCTGAAAATTGCGTTGGAAAATAGGAATTATCAAGACTATTTTGGTGGCGACAATCAATATACGCGATTGGCGGTGACGGCGCAACGAAGCATCGCTTACAGAAACAATCGTTTTGTAGATGCGCGGATTTTTGTAGGCAGTTTTTTGAAAAATACGGGACGAAACAGAGGGCAATTTGGCGGAGAAAATACGCAAGGAACATTCTCGATTTTTCAGAATGGAAGCGCAGATTATCGTTACGATGGGTTGTTTTTGGACAGAAATCAAGGAAATTCGTCGCAAATTGGGAATTTTCAGCAGAGCGAAGGCTACATTCGATTGCCGATGGAAGCAGCCCAAAATTTTGGTTTGAGCAACGATTTTGTGGCAACGATGAACGTGACAGCAGATTTGCCGATGACCCGATTTATAAAAGCATATTACGATGCGGGCTACTTTCGCGACACGCGACCCGTCGGCGAAGACAAAGCAAATTGGTTGGTTCAGACGGTCGGTTTGGCGATAGATTTTGATTTTTTGAAAATCAATTTCCCCTTGTGGTCGTCGCCCGAACGGTTAAGAAATTTGCTGACCGAACGTGGAAATTATAGCAAACGCATTTCGTTTTCTTTGAATTTGGATAGAATTAATGTTTTCAGAAATCCGAAGAAAACATTGTTAGGGCAGTTTTTTTAAGTGAAAAGTCCACCCAAAGGGAGGGAGAGAGATTTCTTTTTTAAAAAAATTTATAGAAACGGACGATTTGGAAATCGTCAACAAGAGAATGGAAAACGAATTTTGAAAAAAAACAAAAACTTTTTTAAAAAAAATATTAAAAAAAAACCAAAAATGCCTCGCTATACTGGGGGGTATTAAAAAATAGTATTTTGTAAATGGAATTGTTAGGAAACTTGATTAAAAGAGGCTTTTCGATGGTAGTCAAAGTGGATAATTTGGCAAAAAAACCATTGAAAAGACAAGAACGAGCCTTGCACCGACTGTTGCGCAAAGCCAAAGACACCGAATTTGGCAAAACCTATAACTTTGAAGAAATGGCTTTTTCGCCCACCATGCTCGACGATTTTCGGAAAACGGTGCCGCTTTTTGACTACGACGCACTTTACGAAGCGTGGTGGCATCGGCTGTTGGACGGCGAATCGGACATTACGTGGGCAGGCAAAGTCAATTATTTTGCCCTCAGTAGCGGCACGACAGGCGCGCCAAGCAAATATATTCCGATAACAAAAGATATGTTGCGAGCAATTCGACGCGCCAGTTTCAAAACTTTTTTCGCGCTGACGCGACATGGCGTAGAAGACGACCTTTTTACGAAACAATTTTTGGCAGTCAGCAGTTCGTCGAGCCTCAAACAAAGCTCGAATGGCTATTATCTAGGCGATTTGAGCGGCATCAATATCCGAAAAGCACCGACTTGGCTCAATTATATGAAAAAACCCGAACCCGAAATTGTTAAAATTCAAGATTGGGACAAACGGATTGACGAAATTGCACGCAATGCCCGAAAATGGGATATTGCGACGGTGGCGGGCATTCCGTCGTGGGTGCAACTGATGATTGAGCGCGTCATGGAATACCATAAAGTGGATAATATCCACGAAATTTGGCCCAATTTGAGCGTTTTTATGCACGGTGGCATCGCATTTGAGCCGCATCGCCGCGCCTTCAACGCACTGATGGGCAAACCGATTAAATACGTGGACACTTATTTGGCATCGGAAGGTTACATCGCTTTTCAAGCGCGACAAGAAACTTCGGCGATGGCGTTGTTGCTCAACAATGGTATTTTTTTTGAATTTATTCCGTTCACCGATGAAAATTTTCCAGACGGAAATTACAATCCAAACGCCCAATCTTACGCGATTCACGAAGTGAAAATGGGTATTGATTATGCCCTCGTCATCTCCACGTGCGCGGGTGCGTGGCGTTATTTGATTGGCGATACCGTGCGTTTTACCGATTTGGAACGCAGCGAAATCATTATTACAGGCAGAACAAAGCACTTTTTGAGCGTTAGCGGCGAACATTTGTCGGTGGACAACATGAATCAAGGCGTTTCGGCGTTGCAACATCAACTCAACCTCAATATCCGAGAATTTACGGTGGCGGCGGTTCCGTCGGGCGACAATTACGCCCACCGTTGGTATATCGGTTGCGACGAACCCGAAAGCGTGGACATTGCCCAAGCTACGCAAATTTTAGAAGAAAAATTATGCGAAATCAATGACGATTATGCGACCGAACGCAGTGCGATGTTGCAACCTATCCAATTAAATATGATTTCAAATAAAATATTTTATCAATATTTGGAAAGTATCGGCAAAATTGGTGGACAAGCCAAAATGCCCCGCGTGATGAAAAAAGACGCATTTGCAAACTTTGAGACGTTTGTAAAAAATCATTTATAAAACCCAAAAACCTCGTGCGCAACCGCTCGCACGAGGTTTTTTATTTTCCTCGAAAATGGAAAAGATAAGGTTTTAAAGAAAATGTTATCTTTGCGACAATACTCCTCAATTTATCAAAAAAATGCTACAAAAAATGGTTTTCCTCCTCCCTACGGGGGGATTGAGGGGGGAAATACTGGGGGGGGCATTTTTTTTACATAAAATCAAATTATAATATTTTTTTAGCATAAATTTTTATGAGTTCAAGTAAAAAAGAGAATTTGACGGGCGAAAACATAGGCGTTTCGTCTGAAATAGGTGTTTTGAAACGGGTGATTGTGCATCGTCCAGATGAAGGGATTGCGCGGATTTCGCCGCGCCGCGCCGAAGAATTGTTGTTCGACGACATCGTTCATTTGCCACAAATGCAAGAAGAACACGATACGTTTACGTCCGTTTTACGTGCCTTCATGGGCGAAAAAAATGTGTTAGAAACCCGCGATTTGCTGACCGAAGCCCTCAATATTGCCGACGAAACGAAGCGTGAAATGATTGAAAAAATCATTGATTACGAAGAATTGCCCGAAAGTTACGTAGAATTGTTGTCTAATTTGAGCAATGAAGCCCTTGCCGAAACCTTGATTACAGGCGTTTTGGAGCGCGACCAGCACATTTTGTTCGACCCGATTCCCAATTTTATTTTCACCCGCGACATTGCGGTGACGGTCAACGACCATATTTTGATTTTGAAAGCCGCCAAACAAGCCCGCTTCCGCGAAAACTTTTTGGCGAGGTTCATTTTTTGGGCGCACCCGATTTTTACGGCGGCACGCGAGGCGGGGAAAATTATCAATATGAACAATGTTGATTTGTTTCCACCGTCCAAAAAAGGAGAAAATATTAGCATTGAAGGCGGCGATTGCATGATTATTAACAAAGATTATTTGCTTATCGGCTGTTCGGAACGCACCAACGCCTACACGATTCGCTGTTTGAAAGACCATTTGATTGAACGCGGCGTGGTCAAAAATGTGGTGCAAATCAACTTGCCGCCCGACCGTGCGTATATGCACATTGACACCGTTTTCACGCAAATCAACCACAATCACATCGTGGCATTCAAACCGATTGTCGTGGACGGGTTGAGCAGTTACGTAGAAGTGCATCGAGGCGAAGGCAAATCAACGACTTACGCATCAGTAAAAGATTTTATTCGTGCAGAAATTAATCCCAAAATGAAATTTATTTTGAGCGGCGACGGCGAATCTCCGTATCAAGAACGCGAGCAATGGACAGACGGTTGCAATCTCGTTGCCCTAAAACCTGGCGTTGCCATCACCTATGACCGCAATCCGAAAACCGAAGAAGCGTTTAAGGATTATGGCTATCGCGTGGTGCATGCAAAACAATTGTTAGAAGAGTTCAGAACAGGCGTTTTGAAGCCCGAAGATGTAGAAAATACGATTATCAATTTACCTTCCAATGAGCTTTCGCGTGCGCGAGGCGGCTCACACTGTATGACTTGCCCCATCGAAAGAGGTTAAAAATATCGTTTTTTTACTTGAAAAATAGTGAAAATGGGCGAATATACTGGGGGGGGCATCAAAATGATTTTTTTTTGTTAAAAAAATCAAGTGAAACCAAATTATAAAAAAATGTCAACCAAAATAAAATCAAATTATAAATCGAAAAGCGGAAAGCAAGTAGAAAAAGACGTATTGATGCGTGCATTTCGACTCATGGCAACCGCCAAAACGATGACGGAAACCTACGAAAATAATTTCAAAACGGTTTCAAAATACGTTCACGCGACTTCACGCGGACACGAAGCGATTCAAATTGCGATGGGTTTGTTGTTGCAACCACAAGATTTTGTTGCGCCTTATTATCGCGACGATGCTTTGTTGTTGTCTATCGGTTTGCGTCCGCACGACCTCATGTTACAACTTTTTGCAAAGCGAAGCGACCCGTTTAGCGGTGGACGTTCCTACTATTCGCACCCCAGTTTGAAGGATTCGGACAAACCTACGATTCCGCATCAATCGAGCGCGACGGGCATGCAGGCGATACCGATGACGGGCGTTGCGATGGGCATTCAGTATAAAGAAAAAACGAATTTGTCAACTTTTGATGCCGCAAAAAATCCCATTGCAGTGTGTTGTTTTGGCGATGCGTCTGTCACGGAAGGCGAAGTTGCGGAGGCATTTCAGATGGCGGCGTTGCGACAATTGCCCATTTTATACCTCGTGGAAGACAATGGTTGGGATATTTCGGCGAGTGCAAAAGAGTTTCGCGCCCAAGATGCGGCAGATTATGCCAAAGGTTTTCACGGCATAGAAGTGGTGCGTTTGGAAGGCAATGACTTTGAAAATTGTTATTACGAATTGACAAAAATTGTGGAAACGATGCGCCGAGAACGCCGTCCGTTTTTGGTTCATGCGCGGGTTCCGTTGCTCAATCACCATACGTCGGGCGTTCGTAAGGAATGGTATCGAGACGATTTGGCAGACCACATCGCCCGCGACCCCTACCCGATTTTGAAAAATACGTTATTAAAAAATAATATTTCAGAAACCGACATTCAAAAAATAGAAGCCGAAGCCAAAACGACCGTCGAAGCGGATTTTGCGGAAGCACAACTGGCGGAAAATCCAATTCCGTCAGATTTGTTTCAACATGATTTTGCGCCGACCCCAATTTTGGAAGAATCGGACGGAAAAACGCCACCCCCCAGTATCAAAGCCCCCGAAACCGTCGTCATGGTGGATTGCGCCCTCCACGCGATGGAAGAATTGATGCGCAAACACCCCGAATGCCTGTTTTATGGGCAAGACGTAGGGCGCAGACTCGGCGGCGTATTTAGAGAAGCCGCAACGTTGGCAGAAAAATTTGGCGACGAACGGGTGTTCAATACGCCCATTCAAGAGGCGTTTATTGTCGGTTCGACGGTCGGCATGTCGGCGGTCGGTTTGAAACCGATTGTAGAAGTCCAATTTGCGGATTATTTATTTCCAGGTTTCAACCAATTGTTTACCGAAGTGGCGCGGTCTTGCTATTTGTCGAACGGCAAATTCCCTGTCAGCATGGTGTTGCGGGTGCCGATTGGCGCGTACGGAAGCGGCGGACCGTATCATTCGAGCAGCGTAGAAACGTTTGTAACCGCCATTCGTGGTTTGAAAGTTGCTTATCCGAGCAATGGCGCAGACCTCAAAGGCTTGTTGAAGGCGGCATATTACGACCCAAATCCATGCGTCATTTTTGAGCATAAAGGTTTGTATTGGTCGAAAGTGAAAGGAACGGAAACCGCAAGAGTCGTTGAACCCACAGAAAATTATGTATTGCCCTTTGGAAAAGCAAATATTGTTTGGCGTTTGAGCGATGAAAATATTAAAAAAGGAAATACGTTGGTCGTCGTGACCTACGGAATGGGCGTTCATTGGGCGTTAAATGCCATTCAAGACGACGCGATACTGGGGGGGGCGGTCGAAATCCTCGATTTGAGAACCCTTGCGCCGTTGGACGAAAAAATGGTCTTCGAGCGCGTGCGCGTGCATGGAAAATGCTTGGTGTTGACCGAAGAACAATCGTCGCCCTCTTTTGCGCAAAGTTTGGTCGGCAACATTCAAGAAAATTGTTTTGAACAACTCGACGCACCCGTCAGACTGTTGGGCGCAGAAAATTTGCCCGCCATTCCTTTGAATGAAATATTAGAAAAAACAATGTTGCCAAACAGCGAAAAAGTACGCGCCGCCATCGAAAAATTATTAAAATATTAATTTCTTAAAAAAAAATTAAAAAAAAAATCGAAAAAACGAGTGAAAACGTTTTTTCGATTTTTTTTTATATAATTTTTTATTTTTTTTTGAAAAATTAGTTTTTCGTTTTCAAAAATTCTTCAACTTCGGTGATGGGTTCGCCATTTTCTCTGCCCAATTTGAGGGCTTTTTCGGCGGCTTTTCGGGCGCGACGGTCTTTTCCAAGTCGTTGATAGACTTTTGCAATCGTGAGTTGATTGGAAACGGACGGTTCCATCGCTTGCGCTTTTTTCGCCCAAACCAATGCTTTTTTCAACATTTTTTCGTCTTCCACGACATCGGTGAACGTGAGTGCGGTCTCGGACAGTTCGTCGGCATTGTCAAAATATTGATTAAAATATCGCACCGCCGATTCCGCATAAGCCGCTCGGTCGCCGCGCATTCTGTAAAAAACCATTCGATAATTGGCACTAAAACGCTCGGCGCGGTCGGGATAAACGAGTGTAATCAAGGAATCTGCTTCGTCCAATCGAGGTGGCGTTTTTTCGTTCATCAGTTTATCGCTTGCCGTATTTAGAATTTTAGTTTCCACATTTTCCTTTCCAAACGGAGCGTAAAATTTTGTTTTATTTCTCACAAAATAAGCAAAAATAGGCGAACTGGTTTCGTCCGAAAACCGAAAAACAAACGGCAAATTTTCTTTATTCGACCAATCTTGTTGAGTTGCGAGATATTCTTCCGCTACTTTTTGAGCGCGTTCGTCGAATGTTTCAATCAATTTCAAGGCATAATCTTTCAAAAATGCGGGTTTTCGTTCGCCGTCGGCATATTTTGCCTCGAATGTTGAAAGTCGTGCGTTTTGGTCGAGCGCAATTTTCCCCAATGCCAAAAATTCTTTGGCATCGTGAAAACCAACGGCGCGATGCACAATTTTTCCGTTCGGGTCGGCAAATAACAACGTCGGATAGGCTTGCACGCCGTATTGCGACCCCAGCGCGGGACCGTCGCCCACTTCCATATCCATTTTTGCGTTGATAAAATTTTCGTTAAAAAAACTGACCACCGTAGAGTCGGCAAACGTCGTGCGCACCATCTGTTTGCACGGACCGCACCACGAAGTGTAGGCATCCATGAAAATAAATTTTTTCTCGGTTTTTGCTTTTTCCAACACCGCTTTCCAGTCGTCGTGAATGAAATTGAGCGAAGTTTTTTGCGAAAAAACAGGATTTAAACCCGTCAAAACGCATAAAAAAATAGTAAACGTAGTAACAAATTTCATTTTAAAAAAAATATTGAATAAAAATTTCGCCTCGCGTGTGCGGACAAGCGAGGCGAAATTTTTGATTTTTTTGAATTAACAAATCTTAACTATTCCCAATCTGTTCCAATAATTGTTCCAAAGCGGGAACATACTGGGGGGCATTGGTTTTTGCATTTTGTAAGGCTTGATTGGCAACTTTGCTCGCCTTTTCTTTTTTGCCCAAACGGAACAAAATATTGGCATAAATGAACTGATAATTTGGCAAACCGCCCGTAGAAGACGCTAATTCGGCATATTTTTCGGCAGACAACAACACATTTTTGTCTTTCGGAAACGATGCAAACATTTGTTCTGCCAATTTATTGAGCTTCGACGCATCTTTTTTTACGTATTTTTTGGCGTAAGTTTCGCAGGCTTTTACGTAATTTTTAGCGTCCAACATCGCTTCGTAATATTTCATTTCCGACTCGGCGTTGAAATGTTCCGCATCGGCGGGCAAGCCCATTTTATATTTCTTTTTTGCCTCTTTGAGCAAATCTTCTGACTTAAAATCAATGGCTTTCATCACGGTTTTCCAGCAAGCTGCATCAATTTTTGCTTTCACTTGTTCTGCCGAATACACTTTTTCGATGGCGGCGCGATTTTTCAACAAATAATCAAAAACGCGGCTATCGGCTTCGGTCGTGCCTTCGTAAATCACTTTCAGCGCGTCGGTTTGGACAAAATCTTTTTGCGAACTGATAAAATCGTTGACCACTTTCAGCGTCGGGCGATTGTTGCGATGAAGGGCGCGAACGTAATTGGCAAGAAAAACGGCGTTTCGTTCGCCTTTTTCATATTTTGCGTCCATGTCTTTGAGGTTATCGGTCTTTGTGAGTGCCGTTTTGCCCAAATTTAGCAACGTCGCTGCGTCCAATCCGCCCACCATCATGTGAACGCGCTCGCCTTTTCCGTTGAAAAAAAACAGCGTCGGATACGCCGAAATCGGATAGCGTTGGGCAAGTTGCGCGCCTTCGCCCTTTTCCATGTCGCGTTTGAGGCAGATAAAATTTTGATTGAAAAACGCGCCCACTTTCGCATCTTTAAACGACGTGGCAGCCATGCGCTTGCACGGACCGCACCACTCGGCGAATGCGTCCATGAAAATCAATTTTTCTTCCTTCGTCGCTTTCGCTAAGGCTTCTTCAAAAGTGCCGTCAAAAAACTCAATTCCCTGCCCAAAAAGCGGCTGGATACTGGGGGGGGTCAAAAAAATGAAAAATAAAAAGAATTTAATGAATTTCATATATTATTTTATTTATTTATTTCCAAAAAGAAGTTCAAAAATAATCGTTTATCAAAATAAACATCGCATAAAAAACGAAAAAAAAACAAAAACGTTGTCTTTTTTAAAAAAAATTGGTCGAAATAATGTTCATTCCAAGCATTTTTGTTAGAAATAAATATTTTTAGTTGAAAAAAATTTTTGATAAAATTGGATTGATTTCAATAAAGTTTT
>JBJOPA010000087.1:0-13950 GCA_046051005.1 Bacteroidota bacterium | reverse complement strand
CATCAAATCTTTTGCTAATCCTAATGGTGTCATAAATGTATGTAAAAAAAGATTTTTTTTCGGAAAAATAGCCCCCCCCCAGTATAAACGCTCAAAATTCAACAATTTCGACTATTTTTTTTCTTGAACTGATGCTTTGAAACTGTTGATAGAGGTCAATTAGGGTCGAATGTTTTTTATCAATATAGATTTTATGGTCTTTGAAATAGATGTTTTTTTCTATTTCGATACCAAATTTTGGAAAATGATAGGAATTGAATCGCTGAAAACGCATCGGATTTCCCAAAACGAGGGCAAACGGCGGCACATCTTTGGCGACCACCGCGCCCATTCCAACCATTGCCCACGCGCCGATGGTCGAAACTTGATGCGCTAAAACACCTAAACCAAAAGTTGCGCCTTCCAAAACAGTAGTTCTACCACCCAATGCTGTGTGTGCTGCCATTGTTACATGATTTCCAATGCGCGTATCGTGAGATATATAACATTTATTCATTATAAAGCAATGGTTACCGATAGTTGTATCATAATAACCCGTTCCGCGTTGAATGACGCAACCGTCTCGAATAATTGTATCGTTGCCAATACAGATTTTTCCGATTTCGGTTGGGCGTATTTTATGTTCGGCGGGTGTTCCGATGCTGCAATGTGGCGAAATTCGGACGTTATCGCCGATTTCCAAATCGCCTTTCAGATAGCAAAACGCACCAATTTCGACGTTTTCGCCGAGTTGAATATTACCTTCTAAAATTGCAGTTGGGTGTATTTTGGTCATAGATACTGGGGGGGGCACTTTTTAAGAGTTATTAGATTTTTGTACATCAATTTCATGGATTTTTGCTTTGATATGAATAAATTGAATCATTCCGAACAAGCAATAATACCAACCTGCTTTTCCATCAAGAAAACCGAGTCTAAAGAAATAGTGATAAAGAAAATAGAAAAGCGAAGTAAATGGCAATTTCAAAAAAGTTTTTTTTATCCAACGCCGTCTTTGCGCTTGATTGCCCCAAAACGAAGGCTTCAAATCTTCGTTACTTCCCTCTGTAAAGACCTTTGCCTCCCAGTTTGAATATTCATTATGTTTATGGATATAATGAAACATTGAGTTATAGTTTCGATGCAAAATAGGGGCGTTGAGTTGCCCGATTTTATTGTCTTCTACGACGACATGTTCGTGGATTTCCATATCCGCCATAGATGCGTCTTGGTCTTTGAGTCGTCGTTCGTAGCGCGCTTTTCCTCTTTTGAGCAACGAGACTTTACGCAAACCTTGATAAGCAAATTTGAGTTCTTTTCCTAAAAACTCCATATTTAAGAGGACAGAAAAGGCATTCATACTTGTATTTTGAATGGCTTTTTCCATTTCAATTTTTATGGCGGGCAGTAAAATTTCGTCGGCATCAAGCAACAGAATCCATTCATTACGAAATGGATAGCTATCCATTGCCCATTGTCTTTTTTTTGGCCAGCCGCCTTTGTAATCAAATTCAATGACAGTTGCACCATAAGATTCGGCAATTTTTCTGGTTTGGTCGGTGCTTTTAGAGTCCACCAAGACGATTTCGTCTGCCCAGTTGGCAATAGCGTCTAGGCAAGCACCAATATTTTTTGCCTCATTTTTAGTGGGAATTAGGATACTGATGGGTATTTTATTCGATTGCATATTTTTTTTTATTTTTATATAATTCTACGTTTGTAGTCGTCTAGGCAATGTTGCACCCATTGTACGACAGCTGCGCCTTGTTCGCCAGTAATGATTCCTGAAACATTCCCATCGAGCAGTTCTGCAAAAGCTTCTGATTCGGCGCGAAGTCCCTCATATTTTACCAACGAAATTTGTTCTATTAAATATCTTTCTCCTATCGGTTCTAATCCTTCGTAGATAGAAATTTGGCAATTTAACAAATCAGCAATAAAAAATTTTTTAGAAGTAGCAATTTTTATTTGCCTTGATTTGTAAGGAGTCAGCCAATTTGTGGTGATTGCACCTACGATGTTGTTTTGCGTGAGTGCAGCAATTTGGGCAGTATCTTCGTACTCTCCCAGTGTTGCAGACGCGACACAGCTGACACTTTGCAGGGGTGAGTTGGCGATAAAAGACAGTAAGTCAAGGTCGTGAACCCCCAAATCGGTAACAATTCCTACATCTTTGATGCGAGGTGGTCGTGGTCCAACTCTTTCGATATTGATGCTCAAGATTTCGTCGTTGGGTACGTTTTCGCGCAACCAAGCAACAGCAGGATTGAACCTTTCGACATGCCCTACGCCTATTAACACATTGTTTTGGGCTGCCAATTGTACCAAATCATTGGCTTCTTTGACATTGGTGGCGATTGGTTTTTCAATAAAAACATGTCGCTTGGCTATTATGGCGCGTTTGGCAATGTCATAGTGTGTGCTGGTGGGTGTTGCCACATACACAACTTGGGCAGCTTCGATGGCTGCGTCTATATCGTCGAAACTTTTTATTTTATATTGCCGCGAAAGGCTTTTACGAGCCTCTTCATCAAGGTCAAAAACCCCGATGAGTTCAAAATTGGGCAAACTATTTAAAATTCTCGCATGAATTTTTCCAATCATGCCTAGACCAATTAGAACAACTTTTCGTTTCATGTAATTTTCACTATTTTTTTATTCTCAAACAGTCCCTCCCAGTATATTTGACCTTTTTTCAAGCGTTTACGACCGCTTGATAGGTGTTTGTCCAATGATGCACATTTGTGAAAACGTCATATTTTTCTTTTACCAGTAGGAAGGCATTTTGACGATATTTTTGATAATCGTCAGGCGATAACTCTAACATTTTATCTATTGCATTTGCGATGGATTGTGGCGCATTGTCTGTCCAAAAACCGCTTTTCGTTGACTCTAAAATCTGCCAAGGCGTTCCCGAAGAAGCGATAACGGGAGTTGCTTGCGCCAATGCTTCTACGACTACGTTGCCAAAATTTTCGCTATGTGAGGGTAAAATCAAGCACTTTGCCGCCCCTATACATTGTTCTTTTGGGTCACCCGTGAGCCTTCCTAACCATTCCACACGTTCCGAAAGTTGTAAAGTATCAATTTTGTTTTTTAAATATTGAACATAATCTGGATTTTCTTCTATTTTTCCAACAATTTTTAGACGGAAATTATCTTTTTTGAAATTTTTAGACAGACTGACAGCGTCTAACATATTTTCAATTGCTTTAATCGGGTGAACGCGCCCCAAATACAACAGATAATTTTGTGTTGGAAGGGTTACTTTTTGAGGTAACTCAATATGATTGGGTATGAAAATGATTGGATTTTTTTCTCCAAACACTTTTCGAGTCAGTATTAACTCTTCTTCGCTCGTAACGTGAAAATGGATAAACCGTTTGAGCAATTTTAAATTGGCAAGCATTATCTTTTTCAATCCAGCTTTTTTTTGCTGAATGGCAATTTCACTCAATTCTCCTCTAACCGACCAAACGATTTTTTTTCGCATCAGAATGGCAAACAGCGCGATGATGGTTGAGAATGCAGTGAAAAGAGCAGTCATGTGTACCACATCAGCTTTACGCAGTTGCAAAATGCTGTGCCAAATGAGTCGCCCAGGCAGAAAGCGCGAGCGAGCGGTACAATAACGAACTTTCCCATAATCTGTATCAAGCCATTGGTCGCACATACTGGGGGGTATGTCTATATTGGTCGTTACGATGGTTACTTGCACCTGTTGTTGGTGTAGTGCCTTGCCGAGCCAATAAATTGTGTTGCTCGGACCGCCCGCTTGCGAGGGATAAAGCGAACCAATGGGGAATAAAACGTGCATAAACTAATGAAAATGTAAAAATTTCACTCAAATAAGAAAGTTAAATAGCTTTGGGCAGCTATTTAGGAAACTTCATTTTTTTCTAACCAATCTTCTAATGAAACGAGATACCAAAGGGTCATCCAAGGCATGGCTTTTTTATCTCTATTTTGATAATCGCTCCAAAGTTTGCTAACGGTATCTGGATTTAGGAGGTTTCTATCCTTGATTTGATTGAGTTTTTGCGCGCAAAAATCTTTCAATTCATTACGCATCCAATGGTCCCAAGGCAAGGTAAAACCGTATTTTCGACGGTGAACGACTTCATCGGGCAAAAGTGGCGCAATGGATTCAACAAACAAACTTTTTGCATATTTTGGCGACTTAAATTTGTCGGGAACCTGCATCACGTATTCGATTAACTTGTAATCAAAAAATGGCTCACGAACCTCCAAAGCCGAAGCCATGCTCATTTGGTCGGTATCTTTTAGCAATACGTTGAGCGTGTAACTCAAAATTTCGCCTACGGAAAGCTGACTTAAATAAGGTAATTTTTGAATATCGGCACTTCTTTCGGCTAAAATCTGCTGAATGAGGTTTGGATACTGGGGGGTACCTTTTTTGAGCAATTTTTGAAGCCCTTGTGTTTCAAAAATTTGACGATAAGCGGGGAAAACATCAACTAAATCTGCACTTTTTGCGCTGATGATATTGTTGAAACGTTTGGCGCGGCTGTCGCCGATGTACCATTCTGCAACATTGCCGACAGGCTTTCTCAACAAATTTGGAATGCTCCAAAACCACCGATTTTTTTGCAATTTTTCCCAAGTTTGATAACCTGCGTAGCCTGCAAAAAGCTCGTCGCCACCCAAACCCGAAAGCGCAACAGTTACGCCTGCTTCGCGTGTTTTTTTAGAAACGATGTAAGAATTGATGCCATCACCACTTGGCGAATCCATTGCGGAAAGTGCAGCAGGCAATTCTTCAAGAAAATTTTGAGGTTTTAACAAAATTTTATGGTGTTTCGTCGCATACTTTTTAGCGATAAGCGAAGAATATTCGGATTCGTCGTAATGAGATTCATTGAAAACAACAGAAAACGTATTGACGGGTTGCTCTGAAAATTGTGCCATCGCTGCCACGACTGCGCTCGAATCAATACCGCCTGACAAGAACGCACCCAATGGCACGTCGCTAATCAATCGGCGTTCGACGGAATCCATGAACAATTGTTTGATGTTTTGTTTTACAACTCCGTAGCTGCTGAAATCCATATCGGCGGCATAATTTTTTTCAATTTGCCAATATAATTTCTTGTTAAATTTTCCATTTTTGATGATTCCGCATTCGCCGGGCATGAGTTGCCATAGATTTTCAATCATCGTATAGGGCGCATTGACGGATTGGTAGCCTAAATAGTCTTGAAAACCATGTGGACTAATTTTTCGCGGCAACATACCCGAAGCCAAAATCGGTCTAATTTCCGAAGCAAAAATGAATGTTTCGCCCTCGTGAAAGTAGTAAAAAGGCTTCACGCCCATGCGGTCGCGTGCGACGAAAAGTGTTCGCTCGACTTTGTCCCAAATCGCAATCGCAAAAAAACCATTGAGCTTGTGCAACACGGCTTCGCCCCATTTGAGGTAACCCGCTAACAAAACCTCTGTATCAGAAGATGTTTTGAACGGATAGTCTGTAATTTGATTTTTAATTTCTTGGAAATTATAAATTTCCCCGTTAAAAACCATTACATAACGACCTGAATGGTCAAAAAAAGGTTGGTTGGCAGACGTTGACAAATCAATGATGGAAAGACGGCGATGTCCCAAGCCAATGCCATTTTCGGCAAAGTATTGCCCAGCATCTGGTCCGCGATGTGCCATTTTGTCCGTTACGGTCTGTGTCAGTTTCAGCATTTGCCCTTTTTCTAATGGAGCAATGATTCCAGCTATTCCACACATAATTTTTTAAGTTATTTAATATAGAATTGTCCTTTACTGTTTTATGGTAAAGATTGAAAATATGATTAAACGTTAAGTTTTTAATTTTGACTATTTTTGTATAAAAATTTGCATTTACAACGATTTATACTGGGGGGGGGCTATTTTTGAAGAAAGGTTGTAGTTTTTTCGCCCCGATTTTGTGTAATGCAAGAACGGACGCTAATAGAAAAAACAGATAAGCAGGTCCGTCAGACGTGAGCATGTAATCACAAAACAATATGCAAGTGTTACAAATTAAGAACAAACCAATTTGCTTAAATAATTTATCTGTTGTTTGAAAACGTTGATAAAAAATTTTAAAAGTAGGTTTGAAAAACATCATTACAAATAAAAACAATCCAACTAACCCTAAATCTGAAATAATGCGTAAATAACCACTTTTTGCAATAAAAACGGTATTTGCCATATAAAAACTAAATTCTGGCGGAATGTAGTCCGCAGAAAAAAGGTGAACATTTCCAAGACCAGTTCCTAACAAAACGTGGTGTGGATTGTCGGCAAGCATGAGGTTGATGGTTTCGTTATAATCTTCTACGCCACCTGTTTCCAAACGTTGCGTAACGCGCAAATCAAAAATTAGCCGAACGATAGGAAGGGTAGAAGCATAAACGGCTAGTGCTACAACACCCGATAGAAACAACATACTTCGGCGCGTAATTTTTTTATTAGAGACAATGTCAAACAAAATAATCAAGAGCATATTAAAACCAAATATAACATAACCTTGCGTTGAAAAAGTCATCAAAAAAACAAATAGCGTAGCTGCGAAAATGACGGGCGTATATTTGACCTTGAAACTGGGGAGAAAAAAAGACCGAGACAATAAAAAGGTCATAATGATAACGCAAGTGTAGGCAAAATTTTTCGGCTCACCTGCTCCAAAAGACGAAACGCGAAAGATTTTCAGTTTGCCAGCTTCAAATGATGCGGTCTCGGTATATTCTGGTTTGAAAGTATTGAGTGGGAATAAATCAACACCTGTTGACTGATATACAAAGTATTGAAGCACGCCCAAGCCCACCAATAAAACTGCCGAACCAAACACAAAGCGCAATAGTTTTAAAAACTGTTGGTCTGTTTTTAGGTGCTTGGCTACAAAAAGCACAGGAAAGTAATTGAGCAAAAAAAATATCAATTGCATTATCCAGCGATATTCACCGCGCAAAGGTGGGAAATTTTTTACAATACTCGGTAAATTAAATGACCAAAATAATGAAACACTAAACGCAAAAATAATATAATTTACTACAACCGCAGGAAAGCGCGTTTTTGTAACAAACAAATCAAGTGCAGTAACCACGCCAATTAGAATCGGTGGTGTAATTTGAAGACCTACATCGGTAACGACTCCATAAAAAGGAATCATTGCGGCATACAAATACATCAAATATTCGCGCCGAACAAATAGCAGAATGATACTCAACAAAAATACAATACTATTTATGACAATCCCTAACATAGTTGTTTGTTATTTCTACATAACCCCAAAACGCCAAATTATACTGGGGGGGGCGTATTTTTAGAGACCAAATGTTTTTGTTTCTAAATAATCGTTCAACGAATCAATAGCTTCGCCGATATGTTGACTCCGAACAATTGTATCTTTTGATGTTAATTTATTTAAACCCAAAGACCGCGTTCCCATTATCCAAAGCGTTTTGAAACGAGCAAAAATGATAGCGACGAAATACCAAAGCGTTGAAAAGAATAGACTTGGCGATTTGGTACACAATCCCCACCAAGTCCGCGTCGTCAGTCCTCGAAAATCGGGAACATACATAAAGCAAGCAGCATAAATTTTTCCTAAATTCAATTGGGCTACTTTTTCATGTTTCCCCAAATTTTCTAATGCCTTGATGACGGCTTCTGGCCAAATAGTTTGAGGTGCCCAGTAGCGCGGCAATAATTTTGACCATTTTTCAGCCGCGTCTGATGGTAGTGTCTTTTCGTCTTCAATGAGGCTAATATGCCGTTTTACGGCACCACGACCTGCCATGCTATGCCCAGACGCACCTGAAATAATGACAGGAAAATCAATATTTACGTGTTTTTTAACGTAATAAACCATCGCCACTGCACCTGCCATGTCTGGAACGGGACCTGGAAAATAGGTGCCAGTTTGCGCTCTTAATGCATCTAAACACGATTTGCGCACAAGCCCATGATAGACGCGAGGGAGGCGCGTAATCACCAATCCACCTTCATCTAATAATTTATCTAATTCTTTTTCGGTATCTAAAATATCAATTTTTCCACTTGGGTTTAAAATTGTCATTTTGCCCGACATCGCTTTTCCGTAAAATTGAATCACCAAATCGGGCCAATTGTAATAGGCTACGTTGCAATGTGCAGAATCTACGGAATTTGCCTGCATCCAATGACAAAAATCTACGATACGAGGTGTCACCCCATCGTCATCGCCAATGAAACAAACGTATTCGCCCGTAGCGCGGCTGATTGCCAAATCGCAATTTTGATTGGCATTTAGAAATTCAGATACATAAAAATATTTTAATCGTTCATCATTCGCATAAGGTTTGAAATGTTCGATGGCTTCGCTGTTGTTGGTGGAATTGTCTTGCACCACAAGTTCAAAGTCGTGGCTTTCCCATTTCATCAACGCATCTACCAAAGGAAATAACGTTCGATACCGATTTTTACTCGGAACAACCACACTTAATATTGGTTTTTTCATAAAAATAATAATTATATACTCGACGTGATAAAATTTGTAAACCTAAAATAAAATCGGTGGATAATGCCCAAACAAGTCAATCCAGCGACCCCCCCAGTACAAAGCATGGAAAAAAGATTAATTCTTATTCCCAAAATATTGTGAAAAATATAATGGCTCGCTGAGAAAATGCTCAAAAAAATGGTCAAAATCACAACTAAATTTTTTAAATATTCAAATGCAGTTTTGCGGTCAAAATATTTTTTAAACGTGATGCCAATAAAAATTGGTGTGCTAACTAAATTATATATCAACCAAGAATAGCCCGCGCCCAAAATTCCGAATTGTCCAATCATATACGAGTACAAAGGAATCGAAAATACCAAAATCGAAATACCCATAATTGTATTGACAGACGTATTTTTGTTGGCAATCAAAAAATTATAAAAAATTATTTGAAGTGATTGCAAGAAGCCGCCAATTAAAATAACGGGTAAGATTGATTTTCCAACATCGTTTGCTTTTTCTTTTCCTGTCCAAATCCAAATCAAATCTGCACTATACGTCCACAAAAGCGCAAAAATGCCACCCCCCAGTATCAGCGTGCCGATGGTCAATTTTTTGAAAATTTCACCCAGCGCAACTTGGTTTTTTGTATCTGAAAAGTAGGTGATTTGTGGAAAAAAAACACCTATCATTGGATTGGTCAGAATGCCCGCCGCTTGCGAAAGCGTGAAGGCAAGACTGTAATAACCCAAATTTTCAATCGGCAATCGTTGACTCAAAATGATTTTGTCCATTTGATAATTCACCGCCGCAATCAAACTAATGGCAAACAAACCGCCCGCATAAGGCAAAATAGATTTCACTTTTTCCCAATTGAACACCCCCCCAGTATCTGCGTCGGTATCCAAAATATTTGAATCAAAATTGGCTTCTTTTTGAGTTGAAAACAAATTTTTATAAGCAAAAAATCGAATCAACAAAATAAATAAAATAGTAATAATAATTTGATATTGCAAAAAAGTGTTCATATCGTTACTCAAAAAATACATCGCCGCAATCACACCGCCATTTTTGAAAACGGAAAAAAGGATTTGGAAAATATTTGCCTCCACCGTTTTTCCCATGCCCCACAACGCACCAAAATAGAGCGAAAAGAAAAGCTGACCCGTGATAAGCGGAATCATCAGGCGCAGCGCATTTGCCGTTTCATCGAAACCCAAACTACCACGATTGAGGATTTGGTCAGTGTAAATCGGCAAAATAATTGCAAAAATAATTGTGATTAAACCAATTATAATTCCAAAAATTCGTTCAATACTTACAAATAAATCGCGTTTGTCTTTCATCGGAGCGGCACTTGCCAACTCCCGTTTCAAGGTTGCGGAAATCCCCAAATCGCTTAACATTAAAAAAGCCTGTAAAGTCGCCGCATAACTAATCACGCCAAATGCATCAGGATTCAGAAAGCTGATGTAAAATGGAATGAACAAGAAGTTGGCAACCATATTCCAAAAAGTAGCGATATAATTGACAACAACATTTTTAGATAAAACCATATTTTTTTTTGCTAAAAAAGCATTTTGAGGGCGTTTATACTGGGGGGGGGCTTTTTTTTTATAAAAAATTCTTAATTTCTTCTAATTGCTCGTTCAATGGCGCACAAATGATTTGCGCTTTCAAACGTCTGTCCACGCGAGCGGGCGTGGCAAAATGTTCAATATTGAAATCTGTTTTATATACTTTTTGAAATAATTTCAACATTTCATATTTAGAATAATCTTCTGCTGTTCCGAGTTGTACCAAATTTCCATTTCTAAAAAATTGGGGTGTTTCAAGCAATTTTTCGAGTTGTTTACACCATTCGAGCGTTGTGATGCCGTTCCAGAGGTGGTTGTCAAAGCCGCGCAAGGTACTTTGCGAAGGTTGCGACAAAAACCAACCCAACAACCCTTTTGGCGTTGCAGAATGGTCGGGACCGATGATGGAAACTCGAATCACAAGCGAATTTGGCGCATACTGCACTGCCACTTCGCCCAATCTTTTCGACCAACCGTAGGCATCAAGCGCGTCTGCAAGGGCATCGGCGGCGTAAGGCTGGCTGGTGTTTCCGTCAAAAACACAATCGGTACTGGGGTGTATATAAATTTGGTCATTCCATTTGGCGTTCACAATTTGAAGCGGCAGAGTTGCGTTTGCCCACAATAAATCATTGGTGTCTGCCGTTTTTTGCTTAATCCGTCCGATGCAATTCAAAATGATTGCGTCGGGGTGTTGTCGCAAAAAAGCAGTCCAATTTTCTAAATTTTCTTCTGTAAAACGAATGTCGGTTGTCACGATTTCGTGGTTGCGTTGCGAAAAATATTTCGACACCACTTGCCCTAACATGCCTTTATGACCTAAAACTAAAAATTTCATATCAAAAATTAATTAAACCCTAAACCAATCAAAAATGCTTAATTTAGGGTTTGAACCCTATTTTTTTTGCTTACATCAACACGATTTCTTCTGCCTTTTTGTCCGCCATTGC
This sequence comes from Bacteroidota bacterium, assembly GCA_046051005.1. Classification (GTDB taxonomy): domain Bacteria; phylum Bacteroidota; class Bacteroidia; order Chitinophagales; family Saprospiraceae; genus JAAFJT01. Next base: position 2,968 of record JBJOPA010000087.1, on the reverse strand, counting down.
CAACAAACTGACGATGTCTTTTTGCTTTTCGAGGACTTCCATGCCCGAACTATATTCTTCGGTGAGGTCGGTGAACACGCGATTGTCCCACCAAGGATGGATGGTAAAATAATCACCTTTGTCTTCCGAGCGGCTCAATTCTTCTTCGGTAATCAAAATTTCGTCGAGTTTTTCGCCTGGATATTTTCCAATTACTTTACAATCAAGTTTCACGCCTGCTTCTTTTGCCAATACTTTTGCCAAGTCGGTGATATAAACACTTGGTGCTTTTTTTACAAATGTTTCGCCGCCGTTGGTGTGTTTTGTTGCAAAAATGACGAGGTCAATCGCATCGTCGAGGGTCAACAAAAAGCGCGTCATTTTTTCATCGGTGATGGTCAATGACTTGTTTTCGCTCAATAATTTTCTGAAAAATGGAATCACCGAACCTCGCGACAACATCACGTTTCCGTAGCGCACGACGCACAATTTTGTGCCTTGATTTTCAGGCGCGTGATTCGAGCTGAGCATTAAACGCTCTTGAATTGCCTTTGTCATACCCATCACATTGACGGGTTTTACGGCTTTATCTGTACTTACACATATCAATTTTTCTACTTTATGACGCAACGCTGCGTCAATAATATTTTGAACGCCCACGACATTGGTTTTCACCGCCTCGAATGGTGCAATTTCGCAAGATGGCACTTGCTTCAACGCGGCGGCTTGATAGACGATGTCCACGCCGTGCATGACGCTGTCCACGCGCACTGCGTCGCGAATATCGCCAACAAAAAATTTGATTTTGGGGTTGTGATTATAAGAAATTTTCATGTCGTATTGCTTTTTTTCATCACGACTGAGGATTCTAATTTCTTTTACTTCTGGATATTGAGTCAAAAAACGATGTACAATATAATGTCCAAAAGAGCCTGTACCGCCTGTAACTAAAATGGTTTTTCCGTTAAACATATCTTTTTTTATTTTGTAAAAAATTAAAATTAATTAAAATTATTCTATAAACACGGTGTTTTTTCTATTTTATCCAAATAAAATTTCAAAAATGAGCTTTTATACTGGGGGGTAGCCTTTTTTTAAAATTTATTCATGATTTCGCAAACTTCCATCACTTCTGCTGCTGTTGTGCCAAACGAAATGGGCAAACTGAGCGTAGTTTCATGAATTTCTTGCGCAATCGGCGTAGCTTCGGTCAAAATGCCTTGCATTGCCTTTTGCTGATTGGGCGCAATGGGGTAGTGGATTTCCGTTTGAACCCCATTTTCAAGCAAATATTTTTTCAATTCATCGCGTTTTGAATGCCGAATATTATAAATATGAAAGACATCGAAATAACCTTTTTCACGAACGGGTTTTACAAATTTTTCACTCAAATTTGCATGATAAATATCTGCCAATTGGCGTTTGTGATTCGTAATTTCATCTAACCGACGCAACTTTGCACGTAGGAAAGCGGCTTGCATTTCATGTAAACGCGAATTGAAACCAATCTCTTCGTTGTGATATTTTACGTCAGAACCATAATTTCGCAACCGTCGCAATCGTTTCGTATATTCAAGAGAATTGGTCGTGATTGCCCCGCTATCTCCCAGTGCGCCCAAATTTTTAGTTGGGTAAAAGCTGTGTGCACCAAATTCTCCAAAACTGCCTGCCACTTTGTCGCCGAGCTTTGCGCCTTGCGCTTGCGCGACATCTTCAATGACGTGGAGTTTGTATTCGTCCGCAATCGCCATTATTTTGTCCATCGCGCAGATTTTTCCGTAGAGATGAACGACCATAATTGCCCGCGTATTTTTTGTAATGCGCTCGACAATTTTTTCGGGGTCAATATTATAAGTTCTAATATCTGGCTCGACCAAAACGGGTTTTAAGCCCAAATGTGAAATCGCTAAAATAGTTGCAATATAAGTGTTAGAAGGCACAATTACCTCCGAACCTCGCGGCAAATTGAGCGCGTGTAGCGAAAAATTGAGCGCATCAAGACCCGAAGCCACGCCGATACAATGTGCTGAACCACAATAATTGGCAAATTCGGCTTCAAAATTCGATACATTTTTGCCCAAAATGAACCAACCACTTGCTAACACTTCTTCAAAGGCAGCCCGATAATCGTCTAAAAATGCCTCGTTAGATTTAAATAAATTTTCATATTGAATCATAATACATCATTTTTTTTGTGGTGACGTATATCAAAAATTAGTAGTTTCATAGGGCGTATGGATATAATCCGCCGCGTCAAAATGCTCGGACGCAAAGACCATCAAAATGGCATCGGGCGTAAAAGAATCCATCTGATGGAAATCTTTTGGCTCAATAATCATACATTTTGACGGATTGTCGAGTAAAAATGCCTCCAAATTTCCCTCGCCATCGTCGTTCAAAATGCGGCAACTTCCTTGAATACAAACCGCCGCTTGAATCGTTTTTTTATGCCGATGTCGTCCGCGAATAGAATCGTCAACGCCATAGATATAAAAAACTCTTTTTATGTCAAAATCAAAAGCCTTGTCCACAACGGTCAAATTTCCGCGTGCGTCGGTGAAGGTTTTCAGATTCAATAATTTCGCCATAACTTTTGCTGTTTATTATTTTAATTGATAAATTTTTTCTATAATTTCGACCACTTTCAAGCCTTCGAGGGCGTTTGTGGTGATTTGGGCAGTACCCCCCAGTACTTCGACCACATTTTCAATAATTTTTTGGTGGTTGGCATTTGCCTCGTGCGCATGTGGGGCGGGCGGTGGAAAATCATCATTTTTCAAATGAAAATATTCTACTCTTTCCATATATTGACCACTTACTTTCACCGTTCCGTTTTCAGCGATGATAGAAATGCTGCTTTCAAAATTTTTGTCTGAAACCGCCGTAGAGTAGTGTAAACAACCCATTGCGCCGCCCGAAAACGAAAAAGTTACGATACCTGCATCTTCCATCGAGTGGAGATATGGGTGGTTAAAATTCTTAAAATTGG
>JBJOPA010000086.1:0-5908 GCA_046051005.1 Bacteroidota bacterium | reverse complement strand
TTGCCGAAGCAATGGATTTTCCCGTTGTGATGGGTTTTTGCGAAATCGAAAATCGGTTGGTTCTCGAAGATTTGTTGAAACAACCCAAAATGAAAATGCAAGGTTATGAAATTGCGCATTTCGATTCGCCCGACGAACGTGGCATTGACGTAGGTTTAATTTACAAAAAAGCCGTTTTTTCGCTTAAAAATTCAAAATCGCATCGCGTTTCCTTAGCTTCTGGTGACAAAACACGCGATATTTTGGAAGTGAGCGGCACATTGGCAAATCAAAAAGTGCATATTTTTGTCAACCATTGGCCCTCGCGTCGCGGCGGACAAGTAGAAAGCGACGAAAAACGCATGACGGCTGCCCAAACGCTCAAAATGGCGGTGGATTCGATTCAGAAAAATGTTAAAAATGCGTACATCGTCGCGATGGGCGACCTCAATGACGAGCCAATTGACAAGAGTTTGATAGATGGTTTGGGCGCAAAAGACCCATCGGTTTACAAACGTTTTTCATCAAAAAGTTTATACAACATGTCTTTTCCTGTTAAAAAACGCAACGAAGGTTCGTATTTTTATCAAAAAAGTTATACGATGATAGACCAAATGGTGGTTTCTGGTAATTTTTTACAAACCACATCGCCGCTCAAATCGAACTACGAAGAGAGTGTTTTGCGCGTCAGTTTTTTGTATTACACGGATAAAAAAACAGGCGAATCGTTTCCCAACAGAACCTATACAGGCGAAAAATATCGTGGCGGTTACAGCGACCATTTGCCAGTTTATTTGACTATTTATCGTTAAAAAAAAGCAATTATCTTGAAAAAAGTCCCCGAAACCTATCGAATTTTGGGCATTGACCCTGGCACCAATGCGATGGGCTATGCTATTTTGGAAATTGAAGGTCGCAACATTCGTTTGGTGAAAATGAGTGTGATTACGATGTCGCATATTGACGACCCGCATTTGAAATTGAAACGTATTTTTGAAGACGTGAGCCGTGTAATAGACGATTTTTCGCCCCGCGAAATGTCTATTGAAGCTCCATTTTTTGCAAAAAACGTGCAAGCTATGCTCAAATTGGGTCGCGCACAGGGCGTTGCAATTGCGGCAGCGATGGTAAAAAATGTGAAGGTGGAAGAGTACATGCCTCGAAAAATCAAGCAATCGGTGACAGGCAACGGCAATGCCTCGAAAGAGCAAGTTGCCGCCATGCTCGCTCAAATTTTGAAACAACCGATTGAAAAAGATTTTTTAGATGCTACCGATGCACTGGCGGCGGCGATTTGTCATTTCTATCAGTCGAGTAGTGCTTTGGGTGGCGGCGGAAAACGGCATACCGATTGGGGTTCATTTTTGAAAGATAACCCCAATAAAATTGTAAAATAAATTGATTTTTGGGGAAATATACTGGGGGGTAGCATTTTTGCCTCCCAATAAAAAAAATAATAGCTGCAAAACAACTTGGTTTTGCAGCTATTATTTTTTTGAAAAATTTCGCTTAAAGTTTTTTTAACTTTACTTGTTATATTTTCTTTTTGGCGATTTTTTCTTATTTTTGAAGAGATTTGCACCTACTTCATCATTTCCTGTTGCACCACCGTTGCGGGTCATTGCACAACGGAAACCGATAGTACGGTCACATTTGTCTTCGTCTTTGAATCGGCGTGAACCAGGTGACAACCAAAACGAGCGGTCAGCCCACGAACCACCTTTTACAACACGCGCTTTGTCGCTAATCAAAGATGTTTTTTCATAATCATATTTTGCCAATGAAAGTGAGTCACCGTCCATATAATCATAGAGTTTGGTGCGTCGGAAATTCTCGCGATTTGCGGCTTCGTCGTCCGTCATTTCGGTCATTTTGATGCGACCCAAACTGTCACGCTCTGCTTTTCCGTCTTCACCTTGTGCTTTTTTCATGAATTTGTTACCACGAAACGGGTCTAATTCTTGATTTTCAGCATCGCGGAACGTAAGCGAAGTAGTAGGGCGATATACGTCCATTACCCATTCCGAAACGTTACCCGACATGTTGAACAAGTTGAAATCGTTTGGCAAAAACGTTCGCACGGGAGCAGTACGAGCGGCGCGGTCATTCAAATTACCAGCCATACCCATATAGTCACCACCACTGCGACGGAAGTTTGCTAACATATCGCCTTGATTGCGGTCATGGCGTTGGTGGCGAACCGTGTTGCCATTCCAAGGATAGATACGACGGTCGGTGATACGTTCGTCGCGGCTACTTGCCATATTTCCTTGCAAACCGAGTGCAGCATATTCCCATTCTGCTTCGGTTGGGAGACGATAAGATGGCAACAAAATACCATCTTCATAACGCACTTGACGCTCGTTACCCGTTTGCAAATCTTTCTTGTTTTTCTTGACGCTGCCTTGATACAAACCTGCCAAATACGATTCTGTGTTGAACGTATTTTGCTCTTTTTGTTCTGCGTCTGGGTTCAAGATGCCTTTTTCAATCAAAATCATCTCGTTCACGCGGTCGGTACGCCATTTGCAATACTCATTGGCTTGCAACCACGTAACCCCAACGACTGGATAATCTGCATACGACGGATAGCGGAAATATTCTTTCACCATCGGGTCGTTGTAAGACAATTCGTCGAGCCAAACCAACGTATCTGGTAAGGCATTTTTTACAACATCTGGGTAAGCTGCGCTGTAAACGCGCTCTAACCAATAGATGTATTCGCGGTAATCCACGTTGGCAACTTCGGTTTCGTCCATGTAAAAAGACGAAACAGTCACGCGACGCGCTACGTTGTTCCATTCATAGGTCACGTCCTGTTCGGTCAGACCCATGTTGAAAGTGCCGCCTTCGATGAGTACCAAGTTCGGACCAGTTGCCTGACCTTCATATTTTGGCTTCTCAAAACCGCCCCACTTTTGGTCGTTGTAAACCCAGTTGGTGGTAGAAGAGCGTTCTTTTTTACCGCAAGAGGCTATCAAAGCCCCGAATGCCAATGTGGCAATTGTCAATTTCCAGAGTTGCTTCATGCGTAGTGGAAAAAATTAGTCGGAAAATTAAATTAAAACCGAATTATATTCTAAAAAATTATTTCTAAACCGTTGATTTTCAAATGATGCGCAAATATAGACATTCTTCTAAAATCTTTACATCATTTGCAAATTTTTAACGTTTTTGCAGCGTTTTTATTTTGCATCGCACTCAAAATTATCATAAATTATTCACAAAGCTACGAAAATACAAGGAAATTAAAATGACTTTAACATTTCATTTTCATTTTTGAAATTTTTTGAAATCATTTTTAAGAAAGCGTTGAAAGAATAGAATTGAAAAATTTTGAAAAGATAAATCCAAAACGCCTTTTGATGCGATTTATTTTGTCGAAATCTAAAAAAGATGAAAAATGACAAAAAAAAATCTCTCAAAAGGCGTTTTATACTGGGGGGGGGACTTTTTGACGCTTTTTTTAGTGCATTCGGTCGCCGCGAACTTCCAGCCGCTCGACTAAATCGGCTTCAAAGGCAAGATATTCTTTCCAACGTTGGTTTACATATTCTTCCGATTTTGCATATTTTTTTGCCAATTGGATAAACAATTTATAATGCCCCGCTTCGGAAACCATGAATTTATGATAAAATTTTTGAAGATGTGCTTCCGATAAATTGATGGAAAGCAAACGAAAACGTTCGCAACTACGCGCCTCGATGAGTGCAAAAACCAACAATTTTTCTACCAAACGCTCCATTCTGTCTTCGCGTTTTACTTGAAATTTCATCAATTCATTCACATATTCGTCTTTTCTTTGGCGACCCAGTTGCAAGCCGCGCTTGTCGAGTTCTGCCAAAACGGAACGAAAATGTCCCCATTCTTCGGTGACGATGGGAGCCAATTCTCGCACCATTTCCGCGCATTCGGGATAAGATTGAATCAAGGAAATGCACGAAGTTGCCGCTTTTTGCTCGCAGTAAGCATGGTCGGTCAAAATGTCTTCGAGGCTGATTTGCGTCAAATCTGCCCAACGCGGGTCGGTCGGCAATTGCAAACCCAACACTTGTTTGTGGGCTTCTTCGACCAAATTTTGTTTAGTTGCCATTTTTTTATAAAATTTAAAATATTTATTATCAATATTTTATGAATTGACAATTATTCTTTTATTTCAAAATTTTTCATCATCGAAACGGTGTGAACGGCTACGATGCCCGCCGTTTCCGTGCGCAAGCGCGCCGCGCCCAGACTGATTTCGACGAAACCATGTTGTTTTGCCAATGCTACTTCGCGTACCGTAAAATCGCCTTCTGGACCAATTAAAATGACAATTTTTTCCTCATTTTGACGATTTATACTGGGGGGGGGCAAATTTGACGTTTGACAATGCGCAATAAATTTTTGAACTGCCTTTGGTTCGTCCAAATTTTGTATCGTTTTTTTTAAAAAATCTTCAAAAGAAATGGCTTCTTGAATTTGAGGCAACTCCGTTTTCAAAGATTGTTTCATGGCTGATGTTGCGATGCCCTGCAATCGAGGCGTTTTGACGACCGTTCGTTCAGAATTTTTACAAATAATGAGCGAAATATCAGACACACCAATTTCGACAGCTTTTTCGACAAACCATTCCAGCCTATCCATATTTTTGGTCGGCGCAATGGCAATTTGAAGGTCGTATTGCCGTCTTCCTACGTCATTTTTGGTTTCAAAAATTTCTAAAATGACGGCACGTTTTTGAATTTCGACAATTTTAGCGGCATGCAAATTCCCTTTTCCATCGGTAAAATGAACGATATCGTCTATTTTTCGACGCAACACTTGGGTCAAATGTCGGCTTTCTTCTTCGTCAAAATAAGCAAAATTGCCTTTCAAATCGTCGCAAAAAAATAATTGCATCGTTATAATTGCCTTGTCAAATTTTATAATTTTTTTTAAAGTTGTACTTCTACCCGCGCTGTCGGTTCGTACATTTCATTTCTGATGGCAACTTGTCGCGCCACGTTTTGGGCGACGTGCATGAAGGCGCGTGTGGTTTCGGGTTCGTTGTGCAAGACAATGGGTTTGCCCACATCGCCCGCTTCTCTGATGCCCATGATGAGCGGAATTTGCCCTAACAACATACTTTCACTCAATTTTGCGAGTCTTTTTCCGCCGCCTTCGCCAAAAATGTAGTATTTATGGTCGGGCAATTCTTCGGGCGTAAACCACGACATATTTTCGACTACCCCCAGTATCGGCACGCTAATTTGCGGCATCAAAAACATATTCATACCTTTTATGGCATCAATGACCGCCACTTCTTGGGGCGTTGTGACCATCACGATTCCTGTAATTGGAACGGTCTGCACCAACGACAAATGCACATCGCCTGTTCCCGGCGGCAAATCCACGACCATATAATCGGTCTCGTTCCACAAAACGTCGTTGAAAAATTGTTTCAAAATCGAAGCCAATCGCGGACCGCGCAAAATGACGGCTTGTTCGGGTTCGATGATGTTGCCAATCGAAATAACTTGCATGCCATACGCTTCGAGTGGCACAATTTTATTTTGTCCATATACTTCTTGCACCAAAGGACGTTGCCCCTGCAAGCCTAACATCGTTGGAATCGAAGGACCATAAATGTCCGCGTCCACGATGGCAACTCGTGCGCCCAATTTTTGCAAGCCCAGTGCGATATTGACGGCAACCGTAGATTTTCCAACGCCACCTTTGCCCGACGCAACGGCAATAATGTTGCGAACTTGGGGCAATGCGCGGGTGTCGTCTATGTTTTTGGCTTCTCGCGCAATGGTATGCACGTTGGTTTGCGCTTCGGGATAGATTTTTTGAATCGCCTCGATGCAGGCAAAAATCAAATCCGTTTTGTGCGGAACGTTCAACGACGGCAAAACGAGCGAAAAATTGACTTTGTTGCCGTCAATTTCGAGGTTTTCGACCATTT
>JBJOPA010000085.1:0-15652 GCA_046051005.1 Bacteroidota bacterium | reverse complement strand
AAAGGTTTTCTTAATGAATTTTCTTATTTCTTACAAAAAATAACGAACGCCGATATTAAATGCCTTGTTTGGATAGAGCGGAATGCCAAATTCACCCGGAATATAAGGCGTTAATATCGCCAAATGCGTACCCGCGACAACATCAAATTTATCCATAAAACGATAACTTACGTCTATCCCACCTTTAAAATAGCCTCTCGCAACCGCAGGATTGGTATTGCTGGTCGAAACCCACTTGTTGTTCTCGTAGCGATACTGCACGTCCGACGCTTTTGCACGGTTGTAATGCGCGCCCAAACGCGGTGTCAAGCGTAAACCTTTAAAGATTTTAAATTCAAAGCCAATGTCCGTACCCAAACCAATCGCGTTTTCTGAATACGTATTGTTGTGATACGTCAATTTAGCATCTTGAAACAATCGAAAACGGCGGCGTTCGACCCAAGTACGCTCCATACCCAACTCGATGCGGGGTCTAATCACAACATTGTGCGTCGCCACCAAAGAATTACTGACAGGGATAGGCGAAAGGTCGTCTTCATGCCCAAAATTAGCCACAATCGCCCACTTTTTAGGCGCGTCCTGCGCAAAAACAGGCATCGAACACAGGCTGATTGCTAGCCATAATATATTTTTCTTTATCATTATTCTATTTTTTATTTAATGAAGTAACCATAAACAATACCCATTTCGTCTTCGCTGGTTACGCCAAACGTGATGGTTCTACTCGTCTCGTTATTATATGTCACCACCGAACGCAAACCTTGCCCCTTTTGGAAGGTCAACGGGGTGTTGTAATACAAAATCGGAGGGTGTACATAGTCGGTTGACGTATATATCAATTTGCCATTATCGGCTCCACCAACGGCATAAATCTCGAACTTCTCACCGCGTTTGTGGTTGTGCGATGTCAAGACCATGATTTGCGTCAAGGTATCGAATAGTTGCGTGGACTCAATAACCGTTCGTTTGTTCGGTGGCAATACCAATACATCGTGATTGGCGAGGTTCAATTCACGCAATTCACCCCGAATCGCACTTCTGGGCTTGGTGTGCAAGTTCATAAACATCTCTCCAAAGAGGGTTTTACCCGTCTTGTTGAAGTAATGCGCGTTTAAGTCCAAGGTTGAATTGGCTTCAAACGGAATTGCATAGTTGTTGGGAATGTCAATGCGGTATTCAGGCGCGGTAGATTCTAAGATGAACCCCGACATGTTTTGGTTCGACCGCAAATTTAAGCGTCCAGAAGCAAGATTTTGGTCGCGCATGACCCCAATTGGTGGGTTGTTCGGGTCATTTTCGTTCGTAAACGGATAGGCAATGAAGTGATGCGAACCTGGACGCATCTTCACCTCGATGCTGGTCACATAAATCTTTTCTTTATTGCCAATTGGCATGCGCATATACCACTCTCGTTCAAAATTGGCAGGCACTGGAAATGGTGGAACATGGAGTTGATAGCCCAAAGTAGGCACTCCCAACGCCGTAAAATTAGTGGGAATTTCGGCAACATCATACTCCAACGAACGTTCGCAACTCGCCAACGTGATGGCACTGATGCCCAAGAGAAACAAAAACTTCTTCATTCTTTTCATAACACTTTTAAAATTTTTAAAAAATATATTGACTTTTTTCTTTCAACCTCCTTCCTTTGAGGGAATGGAGGGCTGATATACTGGGGGGGGCATGTTTTTAGAAAAAATATGATGAATGATGCAATAATAAGACAGCTTGGTATTACATCATTCTCATATCAACACAATTATCTATCACGTAGTATTTAATAATTATCAGTCTTGCCGATTCAATTCTCGTTATTGAATCAATGTTTTGTCCACGACATGTCCTTCTTTGGGCGCGCCAGCAGCAATCCAACGTTTGACAAATTCAATTTGTCCCGTCGTGAGCGTCAAACCACCCGTCGGCATCGGCGAACCGTATTGGTACGGAGACCGTGTCCAGATGAGTTTTTGATATAAAAAGCTCTTTGTGGTGTCATTTGGAATCACCATTTTCAAACCCGCCGTCACTGCTTGACTATTTTTTGGCGTGCCGTTGATGAGTCCGTCGTAGGCTCCACTGCCTGCGAGGGTCACCGCATGGGAGTGTGTGGCATGACTTTCGTCGGCATGACAGCCCGACAAAGCACACGAAGGCTTGAATATTTTGTCATAAATCAACCCATAACTCGAGTCTGGGGGCGTATAAGCAGGCGCAGCAACTTCTGTTTTTTTACAAGCTGCCACCAACGCAACTACAAAGGTGGCGGATAACCATAGATACCGTTTCATCGTCATTTTTTTTTAGCGTTAAATAAAGATAATAATAAGGTGAATGACTCACTTTTCTTGAATGATGATGCAAAGATGATACCCCCCAGTATCCCCACCAAAAAATTGGGCTAAACGATGTCATAAACGGGACAAAAGTGTTTTTCCACTCCCCCAAAACGTTTAGCCCCTAAAAACGCTATTTTAGATAGCAAAACGGGCTGTTTGTAACGCAACACGTAATTTTGTCGTTAAAGTATATCAACTTTGCACCCTATTTTACTTTTTATAAATAACAATAATAATGATGAGATATGTTTCTCCGCCCGCGCTGTTTGCACCGATTACGGTTTTGCAAAATCGCCTGTTGTTGCACACTGGTTTTTGGATAGTCGTCGCCATTGTTTCGTTGGTGAGCAACAATTGGGGCGGCGAACAAGGAACTGCACTTCCAGAATGGTTGACTTGCTCGGTTTGGGATTTATCGAGCAATATGATATGGACATATGTAGTTGTCTGGATATTGGTGCCACTTTTATTTTACAGAAAACACTTCATTAGTTATGGCATTGCGGGCGTATCAGGAGCGTTTGTGATGTGCTTTTTGAGTGAAATTGTGTATAAACATATTTTCAGAAACAACATAGTGATGGCGAACGCTATTCATTATCTCAATTTTTTTGGGATAAATATATTGTTTCTATTCCTCGTAACGGGCATCAAATTTGCAAAAGACTTATTGATTATTCAACACAACGACAATGTAGAAAAACAAGCCCGCGTCACCCAAGAGTTGAGTTTTTTGAAAGGGCAGTTGAGTCCGCATTTTTTGCTCAATACGATGAACAATTTGTACGGGTTGTCGGTCATCAAGTCCGATGATTTGCCGAAATTGATGTTGCGTTTGTCAGATTTGTTGCGCTACACCGTTTACGATGCAAAAGCGCATCAAGTTCCGTTGAAAGAAGAACTCGATTATCTGAAAGATTACATCGCTTTGCAGCGCATTCGATTGAACAAAAATTTTAAACTGACGACTAATTTTCCAGAACAAGTTGAGGATTCCGTTCAAATTGCGCCCCTGTTGTTGGTCGTTTTTGTAGAAAATGCGTTTAAACATTCAAATGATATTTTATATTTGCCCGAAAGGTTTATAGACATAAATATTTCCGTTCAAGATAGCGTGTTGTTTTTTTCAATTAAAAACACCTTTGAAATACAGCCAAAAGATGCCATGTTGAACAATGTTTTGCTGCGCAAAGACGGCGGCGTAGGGCTAGAAACCACGCTTCGTCGCATCGAATTGTTGTATGGAAAAGAAGGTTTGCCCGTCATCAAATCGGCAAATAACGTATATTGTGTTCAATTAACATTAAATTTAAAAAATGGAACCACTCAAATGTCTCATCGTTGATGATGAGCCGATTGCCCGCCAAATTGTGCGAAGTTACGTGCAGCAACTCAATTTTTTGACCGTTGCTGGCGAATGCGGCGATGCAATGGAAACCATCAATTTTTTGAATCAAAACACGGTTGATATCCTTTTTTTAGACATCAACATGCCCGTTCTAAATGGTTTGAGCCTCCTCAAAACCCTTGCCGAACCGCCAAAAGTGATACTCACCACCGCCTATAAAGACTATGCCCTAGACGCTTTTGAGTTGCGGGTTTCTGACTATTTGCTCAAACCTTTTTCGTTTGAACGGTTTTTCAAAGCCATTCAAAAGGTGCAATCCGAGTTGGCAGAAAACGGCAAAACGACAACAATTGCAGCCGAAACGCCCCAAAATGCCCCCCCCCCAGTATCCGACGACTTTGAGGGCGTTTTTATAAAGGTAGGAAAAACTATTTTCAGGTTTGCGTATTCAGAAATTTTATTCTGCGAATCGCAACACAATTATACCAGAATCGTGACCCTAAACGACGACATTCGCACCTATCAAACCCTCACGCAGGTGGAAGAACAATTGCCTGCATCGCTCTTTTTGCGCACCCATCGTTCGTTTTTGGTCGGCAAACAGCAAATCAAAAAAATAGACGGCAACCGCATTTTCATCGGCAACCACGAAATACCCATCGGGGCAAATTATCGAGAACAATTTTTAGAACGACTGGGAATTAAATAAATTAAAAGCATAATAAAAAAAACATTTGACGCAACACAACGATTGCATCAAATGTTTTTTTTATTTTATAATTTTAAAAATTTTTTGATTTATATTTTACCTATCTCCCACCCTTTTCGGTACGTTCTTTTGACAAACTGATTGGCGGCTTCGTAGTTCGTGATGCGCATGGCTTTGCCGTCCCACAACAATTTTTTACGACCCGTAAAATCCTCACCTTCTTTGTTCCAATAACTTCGGATTGCCAAATTGCCCATCAAAACGGCTTCCGTCAACGGACCCGAATAGTCGAAAGTGCTGCTCAACGGCATATTTCCATAGCCTTTTTTGCAAGCATCAATCCACTCGGTATGATGCCCCACTCCACCGCCTTCTTGCACGCGAGGCAGCGTTTTTGGCACTTCTTTCGCAAGTTCGTTCAAAGATGCTGGATACAATTTTGGATTTGAACCATAAACGCCTGCCATCATAATGCCGCGTTCGCCCGCCAAAATCATGCCGCCACCGTTGCCACTCCAACCGCCCATTGGCACGTCGGCAGGCAGCAATTCGGGGCGTTCGGGCAAAATGCCGCCATCAAACCACGATAATTTAACAGGCGTGCGCCCGCCTTCTCGCGGAAATTTGAGATGCACCACCGACGAAGCGGGGCAACTTTCGGGCAAATACGCCTCTTTGAACATGCCTTCCCAAACCGAACCCACGCTGCATTCCACCTCCGACGGATAGCCCAATCCCAATGTCTTATACGGTGCTTCGATAATATGACAACCCATGTCGCCCAATGCACCCGTGCCATAGTTCCAAAAGCCACGCCAGTTGAACGGGTGCAAACTCGGCATATACGCCTGCAAAGCCGCCGGACCCGTCCACAAATCCCAATCCAAATCCGATGGAATCTTTTTGCTACTCGCAGGGAATGCGCCGCCTTGGGCCCAAACGGGGCGATTGGTCCAGCACAAAACCCGATTCACTTCGCCAATCAGACCCGCTTGATACCATTCTTGCAACTGCCGAACGCCCTCACCCGACGCACCTTGATTGCCCATTTGTGTCACCACTTTATATTTTCGAGCGGCTTCCGTGAGTTGCCGCGCTTCCCAAATCGAATGCGTCAATGGCTTTTGAACATATACGTGTTTTCCCAATTGCATCGCCGCCAACGTCGCGTGAAAGTGCGTATGGTCGGGCGACGACACAATCACGGCATCAATATTTCGGCTTTCGGCTTCCAACATCTTCCGAAAATCGCGATAATAAGGCGTTTTGCCGTGCGCTTTGCGCGTGTTTTTGGCTTGGCGGTCGTCCACATCACAAAGTGCCGTCATATTTACCAACCCACTTTTGAACGTATTTTCAATGTCCGACGCGCCTTTTCCGCCGCAACCGATGGCGGCAACGTTGAGTTTGTCGCTCGGCGCAACAAAACCCTTACCCCCCAGTACATGGCGCGGCAAAATCATAAAAGATGCCAATCCGATACCCGTTTTTTTCAGAAAATCTCGACGCGATGTCGCCGTTTGTTTTTTGTTTCCCATTCTCTTTTTTAGGTTTTAGTTGATGATAATAAAAAACAAAAATACACTTTTTTTGAAAACATGTTCTTTTTTTCAAAAAAATAGCCCCCCCCCAGTATAAATCGCCTTTTTTAGACTTTTTGAAGCCATAATTTAATTACGTCATAAATTCACAAAGTCTTTTTTTATGCGAATTTATAAATTCATTACGTAACAAATCATTTTTAAGCCAAAATAACAAATTCGCAATTTCATTACGTTGTAAAATCGTTAATTCGCGAATTTGCAAATCATTTTTTTACAAAAAATCCTGAAAAATTTAATTTACAAACTCATAATTTAATTACGTAATGATTTCGCAATTCAACTATTCAATTTTTTAATAATTTTCATTATTTCAAAACTTCATTACGTTATAAATTCGCGAACTAATGATTTCGCAAATCATTTTTTCTTAAAAAAATCACTTTTTTAAATTCACAACTTTATTACGTAACAACTTCGTTAAAAAAAATTTACTTTTTTTCATTTCATTAATTTATTATTTTATTACGTAATGATTTCACAATCTATTTTTTATTTTTTCAAATACTTCACTACGTAGTGAAATTGCAAAGCAGAAAAACTTTAAAACTTCTTGACTTCACGACGTAATAAATTTTACAGTTTTTAAAATTATTCAAAAAATTAATTTTCACTTTTACAAAAAATCAAAAAACTGTTTTATCCATTTGTTTTAAAATAAAGAATGGGACGCGAAAAAATTTCTTTCAGGTTTTTTTTATTCATATTTGATTGGATTGCCCAATTTCGATTTCATCGCTCACATTCCATTGTAGCAACTTTGAAACAAAAGCCGTTAAGATGTCAGAATTTATCTTAAAATTGGCTTAAAATCAAAATAGTGCTGCTTTTTTGACGATTCGCTTGACGATTGGAATCACGAGAAGTTTAAAAACTCTATTTGTATTGTTTTAACAACTTCATTACGTAACAAAACAGAATAAATATTTTATTTCGCTACGTAGTAAATTTATAAATTCAAGAAATCAAAATGTAATTATTTTGTAAAATAATGATGTAATCACTTTGTGAGTTGAAAAGTATGTTGTAATTTTGCATCGAACTTTTTTTAAGCGCATATCAAGCGTAATAAAAAATTGTTTTAATGAAGAAAGTGATTAAAATTTTCAAGATAAAATATACGTTCGGTTAATCAAATTTAATTCTATGGCAAAAATATTAATGATTGGCAATCAAAAAGGAGGCGTTGGAAAATCACAATGTTCTGTGATGGTTGCAACCGCGTTGGCGCAAAAACCATTTGGTTTGAAAGTAGCTTTGGTGGACATTGACGAACAAAAATCCGTCGTCGCTGCTCGAAAAATGGACGCAATGAGTTATGAAAATGCGCCGCCACCTTATGATATTTTTGATTATACGATTGAAGAAATGCAAAACCAAATTGCGCATCTCGACGATTCGTATCAAATTGTATTGATTGATGCCGCAGGAAAACTTGACGCACGGGCAGACGTAACGCAACAAGAAATTTCAAAATCGTTGATGTATGTTGACCATTTGTTCCTTCCATTTGTGGCGGGTAACTATAATTTAGATTCTACATTGCGTTATTTACAGTTCGTTTTACAGCTTCAAAAAGCGCGTGTTTTGTCAAATCGTCAATTGACGGCAACGGGTTTTATCAATATGTTTCGAGCGCGTTCCAAAAAAAATCAGTTTCTTTTACAAGACATTGAGGCGTTGGGACAGTCGGCACAATTGCCATTTTTGAAAAATTATCTAAACGATTATGCCTTGTTCAGCGACGGCGACACTTACACGAGTTTGTTCGATTCGGAAAGCAACGACCCCGCAAAACAAAATTTTGCCGCTTGGATGACCGAATTTTGCCGCACCGCAAAAATTATTCAATAATTTCTTTCTTCATTATTTCACAATTTTCTACGCTAAAAATAGTTTCGTCGCACTCAAAAAAGTTTTATTATTTATGAAAAAACAACGTGTTTCACCCGTCGCCAACTTCCAAATCAATCCTGATTTCGGTGGCGGCACTTTGCCCCAATTAGACGAAGTAAACCGCACCGTAGCCGAACTCACGGGAAAACCAAACACCGCCGCCACCAAACCCAATGGGGTAGGGGAGGCGCAACCTGCCGAAAACCCCATCGAAACCACGCCCACAGACGTTGCCAAAACCCAAAAGGCAGCAAAAGTGGAAAAAGTAGAGAAAAAACCCAAAACGGCGGTCACCAAAATCACTAAAATCGAAAAAACGGCGAAAGCGGCTCCTAAAAATGATACCCCCCAGTATGGACGACCGTTGAAAGAAATCGCCATCGGTCGAGAAAAATTTACGACCATGTTGCAACCCGATTTGGTAAAATCGTTGAAACGACAAGCCATTGACGAAGGCATCACCGTTGCAGATTTATTAGAAAATATTTTGTCAGAATTTTATAATAAATAAGTCATTACGTTTTAAATTCTTGATGTTGTTATTTCGCAACGTAATAAAGTATTTTAAAAAAAGCCAGCCCTCGCGTGAACACACGGGAGGGCTGTTGGCTTCTGAACAAAATCACAATTATTTATTTCTTTGCTGCCATTTCTTTCAGCAAATTGGCGGCTTCGGCAGCTTTGTAGTCATTTTCTTCCACTATTTTTTTCAACTGCTGTTCGGCTTCGGCAACTTGTTTGTTTTGCAAAAACGACAGAGCGAGATACCAACGCGACTCAGCAGATTTTCGTTCGCCTTTTGACAAAATGGCTTCAAAATTTGGGATAGATTTGTCAAAATTTTTGTTGTAAAAATAAGACAAGCCCAAATAGAAACGCTGTTCGTCGGTCATGTTTGCCCCTATTTTTTCTATGGCGGCGGCAGCGTTTGCATATTTTTCGCGATTGAATGCGTCCGTCGCAGCCGTCCAATTGACATCAGACGATGTGGGGATTTTCATGCGTTGCCCCAAAGTTTGGTCATGTTCTGCCGAATATTGGGTCAAAAGTGAGCCAGATACTGGGGGGGGAGCGTTGAACAAAAATTGAGACCCCACCGCCACCAACAAAGCGACCGAAGCCGCCGCCAACCACCACCGCAAGTTCGACGAAGCGGGTTTGCTGACCGTCATTTGAGGTTGCGTGCGTTTTACACCGTTTTTAGAAAGTTTGTCGTCCCATTCTTCGCGGGCGCGGGCATCAAACAATTCTGTCATTAACTTTTCTTCGAGTGCGGTTTGTTGTTCCGCCGAAAGTTCGTTGTTTTTATATTTTTCTAATATTAATTTCATTGCTATTTACTCCTATTTTTAAAAAGTCCATTAAAAAAAATCATTGATTATAAATGTCAAAAAATAGCGATTTCAATTTTTCCATGCAACGTTCTTTTCTTTTTCGTAGGCTTGCGCTGCTGTCGCCTGTTTGGTCTGCCATTTCTTTATATTGCAGTCCGTCGTAATAATATCCTTTTAAAACTTGTTGACATTCGCCGCCGAGTTGGACAAATGAGCGGTCGAGCAGCTCCACGATGTCGGGGTCAAGGCGTTGGTCGAACGCGTCAATGTCTGCGATTTGAACGGGCGTTTCGCCGTCAAGGTCAGCTTTTGGTATCCGTTTGTCAATTGTTTTGCCTCTCACATAAGCATCTTTTGCCATTTTTGTAAAGAGATAACGCAAATTTCCGTAATGGATTTTATCTTCTAAAATCAATTTGCGAAAACGGATGATGGTGTCAACGGTGGTGTCGTAGGCATCTTCCCATGTGGCGTTGCATTCGTAGTGCAAATAGCCGCGACAACCCTCGAAATGGTGGGTAAAAACCCGTTCAAAAAGCGTTTCGTCGCCGTCTCGAAGCCGTATTGCCAACTCATTGAATGCACTTTCGCTCAAGTCAAAATTTTGTTTTGCCGTATTAGTAGTAGTCGAACTGGTCATAAATGCACCTGGTTTTTTCTACGATAACTGCCGCACGGTTGTAGCTTTGAATCATTTCTCCACAAAAATATTATCGGTTTTTGAAATGACGACTCTTTCTAATTCATCTGATTCTACGTACAAATTTCGATAGTAAAAGTCAAGGACTGCAACATTGTGACAGCGTCACGCATTTTTTTTTGAAAAAAATCTTAAAATTTTGTTAAAGTCAAAATAAAAAACAAAAGTAACCAAAAAAAATGAACTCTTTCAAAAAAAAAATGAAAAAAGAATTGAAAAAAATTTCACAAATTTTGTCACATCTTGTCACGTCTTGACTTATATGGTGGTCAGACGACAGACTTATAGTAGAAACAACATCCATATAATCCTTTTTTTCTGAAAAACCAGTTTTGAAAATTGTTAAAGAAAATAACAATTGTCCTTTCAACTTTTGTAGGAGTGGCTCGAATCTTCGGATTTGCGCCGCTCATTTTTTTGGTTTCCATTATTTTTTAAAAAATTTATAAAAAAAAAGCCCCCCCCCAGTATAAAAGCAAAAAAACAGCCATTTTTGGTCGCCATTTTGTCACAAATGCGTACATTTAGGGTTCTTTATACAATATGTTTCTATGCTACATATTATTACATTATCTCAATTATTTTTACAACCGAATTAAAAAAAATATTTTTTATGAAACCCAATCGAAAAATTTATTCGTTTGTCTTGTTGTTTATCTTTGCATGCACGACGTTTGCAGTAGCGCAAAACCGCCCACCGCGCAAGCCAATTGTACGCGACAGTGCCATTTTTTTGGCGCAATTCAACAATAGTACTTTCACACAAGCGCAAGTGGACAGCGTTCGGCAGCTCTATGGCGCAACGCTGCTCACCGATTATAGCGAACGTGTTCAAGGATATTTTACGCAAAAATGGAAGTTTGGCTACCCAACTTTTGCCCGACGCGGTGCGCGGGTGGATACGTTGAAAACGGTCATTCAAATTGCCACAGACGGAAAAAATATGTCGGGCGCATCTGGATTGACCCCAACCTATGAAGTCGCCGACGACAACGAACCGCAAAGCCAAATTTCCGCCACTTGTGCAGACAACGGAGCCATCAACGACGGCACGTGCGCCGCACAAGGCTACACGCCCAAAGATTCGGTGATTGTCGCCATCATTGATACAGGTTTGGATAGTATTGATTTGGTGGCTGCACCGAATTATCGCACTTCGTTCTACAATCGTTTGTTGCGCAATGCTTCTGGATTGGTTGCTTTCGATTGTTCGGACACGACCAACACCGTTACTGACAGATTTCCGACCGACGAAAATGGGCATGGCACACACGTAGCGGGCATCATTGCCAAAACGCTCAACGCTTATCCTACGTCAAACGTCAAATTTATGATTATCAAAGCCTTGAATAAAAATGGCAATGGTACACTTTTGGGCTTGCAACAAGCTGTGCAATTCGCCGTTCTCAATCGCGCAAAAGTGGTGAATATGAGTTTGTCTTTCGTAGCCGACAAAGCCGTGATGAACTTGGGAACGCCACTCGACGAATTGATTTTCAAAGCAGGACGAGACAGTAATGTTTTGTTTGTAATGGCAGGCGGAAACGACGGACTGAATGTGGACAGTGCCGCCAGCCCGTATGGTTATTATCCCGCAAGTTTTGTGCATAAAAATATCATCAGCGTTGCCGCATTGGATAGCAATTGCTTGAACAGATTGGCAGGTTTTTCTAATTTTGGAACCACCAGCGTTGATATTTCAGCTCCAGGACGACTCATTCGCAGCACCGAATTGCGTCCTACGCCAAGCACAATGCCTTTCGATTCCTATCGAAGTGGCACTTCCATGGCAGCTCCACATGTGGCAGCAACCGCAGCATTGGCAGGAAATTTCAAATATGGAAACGCTGGATTTCAATATTTGCCCGTCTTGAATGCCATCAAACGTGGGTCGAAAATGGCTCCTTCTTATCCGAATTTGGTTTGGCAGTCGCGACTCAATACTTGCGGCGCACTGCAAATCATCACGTCCACACGCGAGGCAACGAAATTAGGCGATTTGCAAAACCTAAAAGTTTATCCAAATCCAATTTCAAACCAATCGTTGACCGTCGAATGGGCGCAACAAAATGCCAGCAACGCCACCATCACGCTCTACAACATGACGGGACAAGCCGTAGAACAACAAAAAATGAGCGGAGACGCAGGGACAAATCGTTTCGATTGGAACATTCAAACCACACTCCAAGCGGGTGCGTATATCGTCAAAATTGTGACCGATGGGCAAATTGCGACGCAACAAATTATTAAATTTTAATAAAAGAAGTTAATAGAATTGTCTAAGATAAAACCTCGATTCGCATTTTTTTTGATGCGGGTTGGGGTTTTTTTATGCCTTTTTGAAAACAAATTGAACATTTATCATCTCTTGAAATTAAAAAATTTTATTCTATTTTTGATATAAATATAAAAAAGAGTGTTGTTTTATTAACAAGCCAATCCATTTTTTATATATTTTTGCAGGATTTTATAAATTTTAACAATCGCAAACAAAAAAAGACACCCCCCCAGTATAATCCCCCCGAAAGAAGGAAGAAATCGTATTTTTAGGCATTTTTGTTCGCATTTTTATATTTTATCAATGAAATTTTTTCAGAAAAAATATTATGTTTTTGTTTTGCTTTGCACGGCTTTTTGGTTGTTGGCACAAAATGGTGCTGCGCCCAAAAGCATGGGCGTTCAAATTGATGAGTTGCTAAAAGATTGTCAACAGCAAAACAAAGTCGTTGCCGTTCAAAAAATTGATTCGTTTTTGACAAAACACACCGCAATTTCCGAAACGCCCGACAGCGCAATGGCATTGGTTTGGCACAAACGCGGCGTTTATCAATATTTGCAAAAAAAATTCGTTGAAGGAATCCAAAGTTATGAAAAATCGTTGGCGATGCGCAAAGTTATTTTTGGCGCAATCAACAACAATGTTGCTAAAAGTTATTTAAATATTGGAAAATGTTATCATTATTTAAACCGTCATGAAAAAGCAAATGATTATTTCACGCTCGGTCTCGACGCGCTCGACCGCCGTTTTTCGACCGAAAGCAACGATTTAGAAAAAGAATTGGTCTATGAAATTGGCGACAATTGCGAGTCGTCGGGCGATTTAGAACGCGCTTTTCAATATCTTCAAAAAGGGTTTGCCATTTCCGAACAACAAAAAGACACCCTAAAAACCGTCAGCAGTTTGTTGAGATTGGGAATTATTGAGAAAAAAAGAAAAAATCTAGAAGCCGCCATCACTTTTTTAAAAAAGGCAATTTCTATAAAAAGTGACAACAACGAAGTCAAAGAAGCACAACGCGGCGCGTGGCTCAACCTCGCTCAAAATACCCGTGTTTTGCAGCCCAACAATATTAAACAACAACTTTTTTACTTCAACGAATCCGAAAAAATAGCGCAATCCCAAAAAGATACGAGTTTCATTGCCGACCTTCGACACGAAACGTCGGTTTCTTACGTCGCAGCGCGTGACTATCCAAAAGCACTCGCACTCGAAAATAATGCCATCGCTTTGCGACAACGATTCGACCGCCAAAATTTGCCCGAATCGTACACCAATTTGGGCAACATTTATGCAGCGTTGCAACAACACAATGCCGCGTTGACAAGCGTTGACCAAGCCATACAAATCCTCGCGCAACCTGAAAATCAGGAACGCCGCGCCGACCAACTCAACGCATTTGCCGCAAAAGCCAACGCCCTCGAGAACTATTTTCGCAGCAATCCAAATCAAACGGAACCGTTGGAAGCTGCCAATCGAGCGTTTTTGTCCTACGATTCGGTCGTTGCACAAACCCGAAATGCCATCGGCGAAGACGAATCTAAATATCTTCTGCACGAAAACGCGATGCCCGTCTATGAACGCGGCATCGCCAACGCCTTGTTATTGTTTGAAAAAACGGGAAAAATGCAATTTCTCAATCATGCGTTGGCGTTTATGGAGCAAAATAAATCCCTCGTTTTGCTCGATGCGTTGCGCGACCAACGCGCCAAACAATTTGGAAATATTCCAGAAGACAAACTGCAAGCCGAACGCGACTTGCGGATAGAAATCGCCAGTCTCGAGAAACAACAACTTGAACAACAACAAAATCCAAAAAATAGCGAACTCGAAAAAGTGAAAAGTGAATTGTTTGAGAAAAAACAACAACTCGACAATCTAAAAAGCTATTTTGAACGCAATTTTCCGAAATATTTTAGCGTCCGTTACGCGCCCGTGCAACCGCTAAACGTGGCTGCCATTCAATCGCAACTCGACGATTCGACGGCTTTGGTCGAATACTTTTGGGGCGATTCGACGCTCTTCAACATGACGATTTCTAAAACAAATGTGCGTTATGATTGCATTCCAATCAAGGGCAGCAACTTGATAGCACAATTGCAAGATTTTCGTCAGACGATTGCCAATCCTGAATATTTTGACAAAAATTATCGCCAAGCCAGCAACCAATATTTGAGCGGCGGCTATCAACTTTTTGAACAATTGTTGAATAAAAACCTGAAAAATTTAACGTCGCCCAAACCGATTCGCCGTTTGCGGATTGTTGCCGATGGTGCGTTGGGTTATATTCCCTTCGATGCCCTTTTGACCGAGCCGCCGCGCCAAGAAAATTGGTCAAAAGCCAACATTCCTTACGCGCTCAATCGCTTTGCCATCAGTTATTTATGGTCAAATACGCTTTTGGCTACCCCCCCAGTATCCAACCCAATTCCCGAAATTTTTGGCGGTTTTGGTATCGAATATGACGACCAAACGCTCAATAATTTCCAAAAAGATAGTTTATTGCCAAATGAAATTCGGGGCGGAAGCACACGCGGCGGAAACCTCACGAGGCTCGAATTTGCAGACGACGAAGTCAAAAAGATTTTTGAATTGCTGAAAGGGAAAGGCAATATTTGGCTCAATGGAATGGCAAAAAAAAGTGTTTTTGTCAAGCAAGCGCAAGATTTTGGCATCTTACACTTGGCGATGCACGGCTATTTAGACACCAAAAATCCCTTGCGTTCTGCCCTAATTTTTAGCCACGACAGCACGCAAAAACAACTTTCGGACAACCAATTGACAGGTTTTGACCTCTGCGCCATGCAACTCCGCGCTGGTTTGGTCGTACTTTCTGCCTGCAACACGGGCAACGGCGAACTCAAACGCGGCGAAGGCGTGATGTCGCTCGCACGCGCATTTGCCTATGCGGGTTGCCCTTCAACGGTCATGAGTTTGTGGTCTATTTCCGACAATTCAACGTCTGAAATTATGCAATATTTTTATGAAAACCTGCGCGACGGACAACCCAAAGACATCGCTTTGCAACAAGCAAAACGTAAATATTTGATGCATTGTTCGCCCGACCAACGGTTGCCCAACTATTGGTCAGCTTCGGTTTTGGCTGGCTCGAATGAAGATTTGAAATTTGTGAATCCAACATTTTATTGGAAAAGAGTAGGGGGCTGGGCTGCCATTTTGTCAGTTTTCATCGCATGGATTTTTTACGTGAAGCGGCGCAAAAATTACAAAAAATGACACCCCCCAGTATAACGCATCTTTTTATCCATTTTTTGTATAAAATTTTAAAAAAAACAACAACAAAAGCGGAAATTGTTTTTTCTATTGTTGTTGTAATTTTGTAACATAAATAATTGTACATTATTGTTAGGGGCTGTAATAGATTGATTATCAATGATTTACAAAGGTTTTCTATAACACTTTTATCGGACAACTATAACACTTTTATCG
>JBJOPA010000084.1:0-4586 GCA_046051005.1 Bacteroidota bacterium | reverse complement strand
ACAAAAACACCTACGTTACAATTATTAGCCTTTGTTTGGATTGGGCAAAATATCTTTTCCGCTATTTCTGTTGGCAGTCGAAATTGGCAATATATTTACAATTGTGGTTTGGCGTATAAGCGAGTGGGCGTGTTTTTGTTTTTAATGATTACGATTGTTGGTTTGATATTTTTGTTTTTAAAAGTTAAAAATAAAAAGACATTTTTCTTTGTTACAAAGAGAACTTTATGGGCGGCTTATGCGATTTTATTAGCGGCAAGTTTTGTGAATTGGGACGTATTAATTACACGATTTAACTTAACAAATCCCGTAAAAATTGGTAATTTGGATACATATTTCCTCACGCGAATCGTTTCAGAAAAAAATATACCCGTTTTGTTAGAATACAAAGACGTATTAATAAAAGCGGGCGAAGCAAAAATAAAAATGGATTCGATGGCAAATAGAGAAACCTCTGATGCGGATTACGATAGGAATCAAACAGACATAACAGTTGACATTAACAACAAATGTCGCCGTTTCGTTGAGGAACAAAAACAATACAGTTTTCTATCTTGGAATGTTGCGGATTATACAGTCAAAAATACGTTGTCTCAAAAAGTCGTTTTTTAATCAAAAAAAAGCTACCCCCCAGTATCTAGACCATTTTTTTTCAAAAAAGGCGGAATGTACTGGGGGGTAGTTTTTTTTATTCGTCAGCTGTTTTATTTTCTTGTTTTGCTTTATATTTTTCTCTTGCTTTCACTTTCCAAGGTGCGTCAATTTCCCAGTCGCCTGCCATGATGCAACCATAAGGCATAATTTCGTCAACCACTTCTCCAAGCCCAAATTCTTTCATTTGTCGTTTTACCATTGCTGCATTTTTATATGCGCTTGGTAATTCTGAAATGTCAATATGGTTAGAGAAAAAACGAATGTCAAGCCCTTTTGTTTCTTCTTGAAATATTTCGTCAATTGTTTTGTGAGCATTGTTTTTTTTGTGTTTTCCACGACTTATGTTTCGTCCTGCGCCATGTGGTGCAAAACCTAAATTATTTGCTGTCGTATTACCTTTCACAATTAAAACTGGTTCGCTCATGTTTAGCGGAATTAACCTCAATCCGTCTTTACTGTCAGGTACAAATTTGTCGTCTAATGGTGTTGCACCTTTGGCATGATAAAATAAATCACCTTCTTTAAACACGAAATTATGTTCGTTCCAAAATCTGTCTAATGGTTCAATATTTAATCTTTGAGTGGTTGCATTATGAATCGTTGTATGGTTTAATTTTGTCCATTCTCTGACTATCTGCAACGCTTCCCAATACGATTTCCCTTCTTCGGTATCGTAAGGTATCCACGCATTTTTTTCATGGGTTTTAGGTGAAATTTCTTTTCTAAAATATTCCGCTATTTTCACTCCCTGTGCATATAAATTTGCACCAAAACCGCGACTTCCGTGGTGTGTAACCATCATTGTTTCGCCTGTTTTTTTTGAAATCCCAACGAATAAAAAGTGGTTTCCGTCACCTTGCGTTCCCAAATGGGTTTTGGCAATGCTTAGACTTCGTTCTGAATTTAAAAATCTGTTTTGTAAAATTTTATCTTCAAATTCTTTTGGCAAATCTGAATATTCGTCTCTTCCGCCGCCTCCAAAATGAGTGATGGAATGCGCCATATCTAAAACGGCTTTTGGCGAAGCCATTCCAAAATTTGTCATCATTACAGAACAACAAATATCTGCACTGTGCATGGCAGGATGAATTGCATTTTTAGCAATTACAATTCCACCAACTGGAATTTGTCCTGCGCCTGTTGGACACGCATCGGGCATAACAGCACCTCCAACCAATGTGGGTGTGACCATTAGTTGTTTCATTGCATCAATTACCAATTTTACATTGTCGGCTTCTGCTTCGTTTTCTGCTTTAATATTTTGGTAAAAAGGAATTGGTTCTGAATATGGTTCAATATATTTAGGTCTTATACTTTCAATATATTTTTTCAGACTATCGCCACTCAATCCATTTTCGTTTGCATATTCAATGACTTCTTTAAACCATTTATTTGATTTAAATCCTAAATCAATTATGTCTTGCCCTGTTATCATGATTTTATATTTTATACTATTTTTTTGTCTTATAGAAATGTTTTCGTCAAGGCTTTGCCGTTCATGTGTCCACGCAACACATGTGAGAAAGGCACTGAACTAAATACATTTTTTAAATAAACCACGTCGCAAAGTTAAATATATTTTTAGAAAGGATTTAAATTTTTTTAAAAATCAAAAAAAGGCTACCCCCCAGTATATTTTGTTTATTTAGGCATTTTAACAAACAAAAAGCGCGACGAAAACATTCGTCGCGCTTTTATTTTTGGGTTTTATTTATTTTTCTTATTGTTTTACCAAACGAACGGTTGCGCCGTTTAAGTTTACAAAATAAACACCCGCTGCTAAATCTGTAATATTAACGTTGGTTTGTTTTACAAAATTACCCGTTTTCAATACACGACCTTGCGCATCTACGATTCGGAACGTTTCTGTTCCTTCATTTTTGCTTTCAATCGTAATATTTTCGCTTGCCAATGTCGGATAGACGCGCACGCCTTTTTCTTCCGCCAATGACGCGACCGAATTGGGCGCACCTACGCGACCCGTTGTTCCCAACGCAAAAGTGCCATAATTCACAACTGCTGCCGAAGTCGTTATTTTTTTATCGTTAATCGTGCCAACCGTCGGCGTGAGATTGCTTTGCAAGGCTGCCCAGTTTGCTGCGCCTTGTATCGCAATTGCCATCGCGGAATTGGCTGGCGTGAATGAACCGACTTGGTTGTTGTTGTAACCAAATTTAATGCTGTCAGCTCCTGAATTGCCCAAACGAGAAATTTCCCACGCACGCGAAACCGCATGATTGACAGAAGTGAAAGCCATAGTCGGCTTCGCGATAACGCGCATGCTGATGGTATCCGCAGTGGTAGAAACAATTTCAACTTGATTGACATCGCCATTAGTGGCGGTCAAACCGATAGGGAAAATTGCTGCCGTTGCTGCTGATGCGGGAATTGTCAATTTTCCTGTACCGTCTGTAACGATGAAGTTATTAGCCGAACCGCCTGTAATGGGCGTGTTTGCGGTCGTCATAACCAAGTTTGAATTGCCCAAACGGATTTTACCATTTGTCAATGCAATTTTTGTTACTTTCACATCATTACCCACCAAACGTGCGCCTGCGGCGTTGTCCAATGTCAATTGAGTGGTTAGACCCAATGGGTCAAATGAGATGGTTCCGCTGTTGGTAATCACTTGTTCTGTCGTGCCATTCAATTTTAATAAACACGCTGTTGCAGAGCCAAACTTGAGGCTTGCGCCTGCCGCTACGGTGATATTTCCCTTGATTTCCATGCCGCCAGCTGCTGTGAAAATAGGCGAACCCATGTTTACCGTCAAATTTCCGTTGACGATGGAAGGCGTTGTCGCCGTTGACGAAGCCGTATAACCTGCATTGTTAAACTCCAAATTGCCATAAATTCTACCGCCCATCGAAGCTGTTCCTGTTCCGTTTATCTTGAAAGTAGAAGCCGACGCAAACACCGTTACCGAACTTGGCGCAGTTGCAGCGAATGGATTGGAACCACCATTTTGAACAAAAGTAGCACCGTTTTCAAAAGTCATTGACTTCATGCCTGACGGCGCAACGCCTAGACCAAACGGATTGCCAGAAGTCAAAGGACCAAACACAAACGTCGAACCCGATTTGAAAAATACCGCGTTAGAATCTAACGCATTGAGTTTGTGCGTATGCGAGATGCCTGTTGTGGAACCTGTCAACTGCATAAAACCAAAGACTTCGCCCGTTGCGCCTGTCGCCAAATTGATTTGAAACGGAGCAGCAACCGAACCGCCGCTCAAAACCAAAGCAGCGTTGGCAGCGATGCTGAAATCCACGCCCGCCGCGCCTGTGAGCGTCATCACGACCGCGCTATCGCCCGTGAAACGGACTTTTGCGTTGTTGATGCGCAATTGCGTCAGCGTAACCGTTCTTGGCACGTTCGTAATCATCAACGTGTCCGTTGCGGCGGATTGCAACAAAACAGCGTCCGTTGCCGTCGGAACAACGCCTGAACTCCAGTTGGTTCCAACAGCCCAGCTGCCGCCAGTTGGCGCGCCCGTCCAAGTTACTTGCGCACCAGAGGAAAACGCAACGAATAAAAACAAAAAGGCAACAATGCACTTTTTCATAGCTTTAAAAATTTAATTTTTTTATAGAAAAAAAGATTTTTTCACGATTCCACGCGGAAACGCCGCAAAATTAATCGCTTATGGCATTCATAAACCTTTTAAATCGTTTTTGGTTCACATTTTTTTTATGCTAAATTATCTTTCTTAAACATTTGCTCGCACGCACACAGCGCGAGGCGAAAAACCCATAAAAATGATGAAAAATGGATACCCCCCAGTATATCGCGCTTTTTTTCAAGGTTTTTATATTTGTAAATGTTTTAATTCAAAAAAAATATCTTGTCAACGTCATTAGATAAATTTATAAAAACTTTTTTATCTTCGCCACATCATTAAAATCTTGCATTTTGAGGAAATCAAAAATTAG
>JBJOPA010000083.1:0-6952 GCA_046051005.1 Bacteroidota bacterium | reverse complement strand
CAAACGTTTTTTTTGAATTAAATTTTTTGTTGCTTACCACAATAAAATCCTGTTGCTTAACTAGGGATTTTAGAACGAGGGATTAAAATCTCTCGCTACAATAATATTGTCCCTACGGGACATTTTTTTTTATTCGGATTCTTTTTTTAGTCCCGTAGGGACGGAAACTTTTGTAGCGAGGGATTTTAATCCCTCGAACAGAACGCGAGATATTTTGTACGCGACGTTTTTTGATTTTCCTTCACGATTTTAAATTTTCCGCTTCAAAAAAATGCCCCCCCCAGTATATTTTCAATTTTTTGACAAAAAAAAGGTTCGCATGAGGTATGCGAACCTTTTTTTAGCATTTAAATATCCCATTGCCCAAAGAATTTCTGAAAAACACGAGTTAAGTTTTTTGCATCGTTGATAGCGCGGTGCGGTGTACCGATGAATTCCATGTTTTCCAAATCCATTACTTTTGCCATGCCTACGGGTTGTCTAAATCGCCGTTTCTTTTGGTAAACATCTTTCAAATCAACATGTTTTTCCGTCCATTCGGCATCTAATTGATGTTGTTTACAATCTTTTTGCAGTTGTCTTTTGTCAAAACCGCCCCAAGAAATTAATAAATATTCTTCCCCATATCCAATGTCTGCCCAATCTTGAAATTTTTCGATGACTTCTGTAAATTTCTTTGCCCTGTCCACTTGCAACTGCGTGATGGTCGTTAATTCTCGACAAAAAGCAGACAAAATGGGGTTTGCAACAGGACGAATAAAGGCTTGAAAAGTATCTACCACTTCTCCATAATCATCAACCTTTACGGCTCCGATTTCAATGGTTTCCATAATTAAACCGGGCGGCGCACTTTTCCAACAAGTGCATTCCAAATCAAAGACGATATAGTTCATAGCCTTTTTTTGCTTTAACTTTTCTTTTTTTTACCAATCTGGTTTAAACCCGTAGCCCGTAAATTTCAAAATATTGACAAATCTATTTTCTATTTTCATCGTATTTCGATAATCTGCAAAATTATCTCCTGCATTCGTTGAGACTTGTCTTTCAAACTTGAATTTGGTGTGCATCAAATCGCGTTCTCCTTCGTCTGGAAGATAATATGCAAAATTTGAACCGTATTTTTTCATCATATCCACGAAAAAAAGCGTTGCATCAAAGCCCAAAAAAGCATCGGACGTAGGAAACTTTCCATAACGGGCTGCAAAATTTTGCCGAAAGTCTTTCACTTGTGGCGCATCAACGTTTACAAAAACAGAACTGCTGACGCGAACTTGCAAACGGGTATATAATTCGTGCAAACTGCGCGGAAAATCAATCCATTGCGGCATTCCATAGACCACAAAATTCTTTTTATTCGGCGAAGCGTCCAATTTTTTTAAAAACTCGGTCACAAAACTTTCGTTCCACGACGGAACAATAAAAACCGTCGTTTGATTGGCTTTTGCGTATGTGTCAGGATTTGCGGCGGCTGCGTCTGCAACATTCCACTCTTTCAAAACTTTTCCGCCGTTTGCTTCTTTAAAAAAACGAAATCTCGCCACTTCATTGTCGCCATTGGCAGCCAACACAACGTTTGCCGTCGGATATTTATCTTTTACATGTTTCAACAATGCGCCGCAATGCACTTTTAAACTCGGTTTTACTTGCACAAAGTTGGGATTATTGCCTTCCAAATCCGCCGAAGGAAAATAAGGAGAAATGACAGGCAAACCCTTTTCGTTTGAAAACTGAATGGCAGACGGAATAAAATCTTTTTCCGTCGGACCTAAAATCAAGTCGGCGTTGCGAACTTCATAGCGGTTCAACGTGGCAGAAAAATCGGCATTTCGCGTATCAAAAACCTGTACTTCAAGATTTGTAGCCGTTTGCGAAAGCGAATCTAATGCCATACGAACGCCCGCATAGAACTCCACGCCAAAACTTGCTTTGGTAGGAATTTTAGAAGTGTCGCCGTAATAATCGCCGCTATAAAACGGCAAAACAATTGCCATTTTGTAACTATTTTTTGGATTTGGTGCGGGTCGCAAGCTATTTCCGCCATTGTTTGTCGGCGTTGGGTCAACGGGTTTGACCACTACGCCGCCATTTGTACCATTGTTATTTCCATTATTGCTTGTATTTCCGCCATTATTGCCCGAACTTCCGCCGTTATTGCCATTATTGGTCGGCGTTGTCGGCTTCGGCGTATTATTGGTGATGGGCGGTTTTGCGCGAGGGTCTTCTTTCCATTTAATGGTGTCTAATTTTTGGGTGGGTGCGTTTGGGTCAGTCGGTTTTCCGCCTACGGTAACGTCAGTTGGTTCTGGTTTTTTTACAATTGGGGTAGATTGCGCAGGACGAAATAAGTCACAAGCCGTAAAGGTGATTGCCAAACCAATTGTCCCAAGCATTAAAAATTTATGCTGCATCAGAAAGCCAGTTTTTCTCATTATTATTTTTAAGAATGATGATGAATAAAATTTTATCTTTTAGTTGAAAAAAAATATGTGCAAATAAACGATTATTTGCCCGTTTGAACCGCTTTTTTGAAATAATTTTTTTTTATTTACTTGAATTTTTGATTAAAATTTGTTTTCAATTTTTGTGTTTCCATTTAAAAAAAA
This sequence comes from Bacteroidota bacterium, assembly GCA_046051005.1. Taxonomy (GTDB): domain Bacteria; phylum Bacteroidota; class Bacteroidia; order Chitinophagales; family Saprospiraceae; genus JAAFJT01. The sequence continues at coordinate 4,349 of JBJOPA010000083.1, read as the reverse complement.
ATATATTTTGACAACAAAACAATGAATTTGCTTTTTAAATTCCAAAAACAGCCCCCCCCCAGTATATTCGACAAAAAAAGCGGCTTTCGCGCATACGAAAGCCACTTTTTGATATTTTTTTTGGAAAAAGAAATTATTCTTCTGGATTTATAAATCGGAAAGTAAAAGCGGCTAACACACCGCCGACAATCGAACCCAACGCCGAAATCCACAATCCACCGAAACTTTTTGTCGCAATCGAAACCGCCAAACCAACGGCTGGATTAAAAGTTTGTCCAAGCGCATACGCCATTCCCATGACGGTAAAACCGATGGCGATGCCGTAATAATTGTTTCCTTCTACCGTTTTTGCCGTTGCAACGTTCAAAATAACCCAAACGAGTGCAAAAGTTCCGAGAATTTCGCCGATTAAAGCGGGCATTGGCGTATCCATCGCCACGCTTTGCGGCAATTTTCCAACGATAAAGCTCGCCGAAATTGCGGCAAGCGTTGCCGCCGCCAATTGCGCACCGATATAAAAAGGAACGTCTTGCGTACTGCATTTTCCGCGCAACCAAACGGCAATCGTGACTGCTGGATTGTAATGTGCGCCAGAAATATATCCGCCTGCGTAAATCATGGCTGCCAATGTCATTCCGATGGCTGCGGGCATGTTGGTGTCCACACTTCCGAGCTTCATGGAACAAATGACGAGCGTCAAGAAAAACGTACCAATAAATTCTACCAAATATTTCTTCATCAATAAAAGTTTAGTTGATTTAATAAGTTGATTTTAAAATTTTGAACAAAAAAAATGTAAGATATGGTTTTGATTTCTAATTTTTTGCTTAATTTTGAGCATTAAAGCGCAAATGTAGCACTTTTCAAGCCGCGTTTGCTAACTTTAAAACGTTTTTTTTATGTTTTTCAAGAAAAAAAGCACGCTCAAAAAAAAATAACAATACGATATTTAGTTTTTATAAACTCTTTTTAACATGTTAAATCGCTAAAAAAATGAAAAAAAAGCCACTTTATGTTTTCTTCGCCTTTGTTTTATTTTCGTTTGACCAATTACAAGCGCAAGATTCACGTTTTGAAGCAGAACTTCCGCCACCCGGAAAATTGCGGGTCTCGGTTCAAGCTTCTGCGAACTACATGTTTCTGCAAACCGCCGACCGAACGGTTACGCAAGACCCGAATTCTTTTACTCGATTCCCTTCGGCGGTTCAATCTGCCACGATTTCAAATGCCAAAGCCGATTTGGGCGGCGGCGTGTCGGTGTTGCTTCATTTTCCGTTTCCGAGCAATCCTGATGTAAGCGTAGAATTTGGTTTGGGACTGTCTCGTTTTCGTCGAAATGCCGACCTGAATCTTTCTAGAATGTCTTTTGGAGGTTTTGGTTGCCAGTCTCCCGACGAAGTTTGGTCTGGAAAACTAACGATGGACAACTATTCGATTTCCGTACCCGTCATGTTGCATTTTGAAGTGAGACAAAAAGTCTATTTTGATATTGGTCTTAATTTTTATTCGATAACGCAACCGTCTATGCAAAAAAGCATTGCCGAAGGAGATACGAAAAATTATTGCGCATTGGACTCCGCTTTCAGAGTGGTGCGTTTGGCGACTCCGCGAATCGGCACATTTTCGGACACTTGGGAAATGAATCCGCTTCATGTGGCTTTGTCGGGCGGTTTTGGCATTCCGTTTTGGTTCAATCCGCGTTATTCGCTCAATGTACGCGGTATGTTTGGTTTAAATGGCTTGAATTTAGAGTTTTCGCGCAGCAAAATTTCTCAATACGGCATCGAAGCGGGCATTCGCTACAATTTTTATAATTAATCGTCAAAAAAAAGCCCCCCCCCAGTATATTTGCCCCAAAAACGGCTTTCGCACGCACGAAAGCCGTTTTTTTTGTTGATGAAAAACATTTTTGTTTTCAATAACATTGGTTTTCCATGTCTCGCGTTGATGTTTTCCTAATCCTTCGACGCTTTATTTTGCAGAATCATATTTCGGATTTTATTTTTATCTACCTTGTGTTGTCGTCCACTTCTGGGCAATTTCATGAAAACAATTTCATCGGGAAAAGCCGCTTGGTCAATCGAAAATTCGCCGAATTGAAGTTGCGTTTGCATCTTTTTTTCCGACAAATCGGCGTTTCCTTCTACGACGAGATAAACCCGTTCATCGTGAATGGCATCGTCATAAATACCGACCATAACAGCTTCCGTCACGCCCTCGATTCGATTGATGGTCGCTTCGTAAATAGCGGGATAAATATTCAGATTTTTTTTAATAATCATATCTTTTTTTCGACCCCCCAGTATCAGTTGCCGATTTTCGTCCATTTTCCCCAAATCTCCTGTCGGGTGAAATTTTTCTCTGTCCTCCAAATGAAAATATCGTTTAAAAAGTTGATTCGATTCAATCAAAATTTCATCATTTTCAAACTGAATATTTACGCCCGCCGCAAGCGTTCCCAACAAATCCCCATCGCAGGGATAATCTTTTTTAAATCGTCCGTCTGTTGTGGCAACGACCAGATTTTCGGTCATTCCATACAAACAAGTCACGCGAGTGTGCGCGGGCAAGACATCTGTCAACCGTTTCAAAAACCGTCGCGTCACGGGCGCAGAACCCAACATGATGTGTTGCATGGAATCTGAAAAACGAGTTTTCGTATTTTCGCAATGCGTCACCATATCCACAAAATCGCTCGGCGGTCCCATCGTCGTTGTGACGTTATTTTTTTGAAAAAACGCCAATTTTTCTATTGCCGATAATTTTGGATTATACAAAATAGAAGGCATTTCAACCGAAATGGCAATCAACAAATAATGCGGCAAATAAGTTGCCATCAAGGTTTCTATATTTGTATTCAATTGATTGCCAATTATTTGTAAGCTATTTTGCAGCGAACCAAACGTGTGTACGACACCTTTTGGCATGGCAATGGTTCCCGATGTATAGGTAATCAAAAATTCATGTTCGTCCACATGTTCAGTTTCCAACCAAACTGTTTCCACCGTTTTTTGTGAACGAAAAAGTGTCTTCAAAAACATTTTCTTCTGCAACAAAGGCAACCAAATGCCGCAAGCAATGGTGCGCACCGTGGGCGTGTAGGGAAAATAAGGCGCATTTTTCGATGTTTTGAAATATAGAAAACGCGCAATCGGATGTTCTTGTAACAACAACAAACGAGAATCCACAAAAGCCCATTTTGGATTGAATTGTTGCAATTTAGAGCGGTAATTATCGCGCCCCATTTCAGGGTCAATGATGGCGACGGTGGCTTTCAAAAAAATGAGGGCATACATAATTTTGACAAAATCCGCATTGGCGGGCGTTGCAATTGCCACGCGGTCGCCCGTTTCAAAACCTTGTGCGCGCAGATGTTGCGCGAGGGCAACAGCATCTTCAAAAACGCATTCGACGGTCGCCGAAGCCCCCCCCCCAGTAATCAGCACCTGTTTAGGCGTTTTTTGATACAAACCAATTAAAATATCAGCAATTGCAGAACGATAAAGCGACATTTATAAAAAAAATATTATTTGATGAAAAAAAAATTACCAAATCATCAACTGAACGCCCAGCGTAATGCCTGCGCCCAAGCCAATGACCATCACTTTATCGCCTTTTTTGAGTTTGCCTGCGGCGACGGCTTCGCTCAAATTGAGTGGAATACTTGCCGCCGCAATGTTGCCATATTTTGCAAAACTTTCTATGAATCGGTCGCGAGGAAAACCGCCGCGTTCCGCCACCGCATCGAACGTAGAAACCGAAACTTGGTGCATAAAAAAATGGTCAACATCGCTCACTTTCCAACCCGATTGGGTGAAACAATCGGTGAGCATATCGCCAAATTCTTCTAAAAAAACCTGCCGCATTTCCGACGTTTTTCCTTGAAAAAAATTGTGATTTCCCGAGCGCGGAAATGCAGAACCGCCACCCGGCACGGTGCAAAGTTTCCAATATTGCCCCCGTGATTTGTAGTTTTGGAAAACGATTCCGCTTTGGTCGTCGCTTTTTTCGAGCAAAATTGCTGCGCCTGCGTCGCCCAACGTGTAAGCCGCCATGTGGCGTTTCAGGTCGGCAAAATCTTCAATTTCAAATTTTACGCCGTCTTGCAATTTTTCTCCGTTGGCAATCAACACATTGCGATATTGCCCCGATTGAATCAACGCCGTAGCAACTTGAATGGCAGAAACAACACTATTACAGGCATTTTTCAAGTCAAAAACAGGACATTTCAAGCCCAATTTAGCCTGCACCATGTTTGCCGTAGCGGGTTCAATCATGTCGGCGGTGGCGGCGGCAAATATCAACAAATCAATATTTTCTCTTCCGCGTCGTTCCACAATTGGCAGCGC
>JBJOPA010000082.1:0-6881 GCA_046051005.1 Bacteroidota bacterium | reverse complement strand
TCGGCAAGGCAAAAACGAGGAAAAATAAGTCGTTTTTCTCCCAAAAACCATCTTTTTCAAAATGCGGTTTGTGGTGGTCTTCGTGCCAATTCCACAAAAAACCGTGCATCACGTATTTATGAGCAGCCCAAGCCACAAATTCCATCGTAGCAACGGTTGCGAATACAACGAATGTATAAAAAATCCAATTTGACATAAAAAATAAATAAAATTAAGCAATGAACAAATTTAAAATTGAGAAAAATGCGAATTGAAGCAATAAAATTCCGAATGCCGTGACATTTTTTGTTTTGCGAAACAACGCGAACATTAAAAATTGCAAGGGAACGGACACCAAAAACCAACCCAAATAGTTTTGCATCGGCACTTCGTTGTTTTGCCACGCCCAAAAATCGTAGCGAATGGCGACAGGTTCAATCAACACGTCTAAACTCACCATCAAAATGGCGGCGAGTATTGTTTTTTTGAAAATAGGTTGCGTTTCGTACAATTCGTTGACCGTCATGGTGGCGCAATACGTGGTCAATGCCCAGTTAATTGCCATGGAAATGGGGGTTTCAAATATTTTTAAACCCAATGTGTCTCCGTACCAATACGTACCGAAAATTTTTGTTGTCGAAACGCCCAATACTTCTATCAAAAAGCCGTAGATGCCTGCAAAAATGAGTACCGAAACCGTACTGACCGTCCAACGCGCCTGCATGACAACGGCAACTGTCAACGAAAGCAACAAGTTTAGCGGCGTTAATTTCGGAAATCGCGGGTCAATGTCCAATAAAAAACCGAAAATCCCAACCACATAAAATATGCCCAAAAACCACAACGCCGCACTCGGCGACACATTTTTGAACCAATTCTTTAATTTTAAAAGCATCATAAAATTGTAAAAATGCCTAACAAATTTTGAGAAAAAAGGTTTTTCCAGAAATCAAAAAGAAATCAAATTTTTTTAAATACTTTTTTCTGAAAAATATTAAAAAAATAGCAAAAAAAAGCCCCCCCCCAGTATAAGCCCCCTTTTTCAGGGTTTTGGATACTCAATCCTGTCGTGATAAATACTTTTTAGGGTTTCTTTGAACACTTTTTTACAGGTTTCGATTTCTGCAAAAGTGATGTTGGCATCTTTGAATTGCCCTTGCGAAATTTTATCGGTCGCGATGCGTTCTACGATTTCGCTCAAACCTTCGACCGTTTTTTGTTTCAAACTCTTTGCGGAGGCTTCGATGGAGTCGGCGAGCATCAAAATGACTTCTTCTTTGGTGCGCGGCGTGGGTCCAGCATAAGTGAAATGTTTAATATCGTCAACGCCATTTGGATTTTCTTTCAAGTGCATTCTATAAAAAAACTCCACGCGAGTGGTTCCGTGATGGGTTCGTATAAAATTGGTCATCACTTCGGGAAGCCCATTTTTTTGCGCCATTTTTACGCCTTCGGTGACGTGTTCGATGATGACTTTTGCCGATTCGATGCGCGAAAGTTGCAAATGTGGGCTTTCTCCCGACTGATTTTCGACAAAATATTGTGGCTTTAAACTCTTACCGATGTCGTGATAGAGCTCGGCAACTTTCACCAACAAAGCATTTGCACCGATGGCATTGGCTGCTTTTTCGCATAAATTGGCAACTTGCAAGGAATGTTGCAGGGTTCCAGGTGCTTTGCTCGACAATTCGTTGAGCAACGGATGATTGAGGTCTGACAATTCGCTCAATTTGATGTTCGACGTAAATCCAAAAACTTCGCCCAAAAGCGGAATCAAGGGATAAGCCAACAATGTCAAAAAGCCATTGAGCGGCATCCAAGACAATTGCGCCCACTTAATTTTTTGAAAAGAGCCTTCTTCAATCAAATGAAACGCCAACATGCCGACCACATAGACCAAAACAATCAAAAAAATGGAACGGAAGAACCCCCCCCAGTATCGCGTCTCACTTTTGCTATACGTAGCGACCATGCCCGCCGCCGATTGCAACAAAACGAACTGAAAATTAGGTTCTACCAACGCCGCCGCCGTGAAAATAATCAACGAATGACATAAAAAAGCCAATTCTCGATTATAAAAATTTTTAATAACAATCGGTGCAATACAAAAAGGAACCATATAAATGTTCATCACATTTGCAGCTTTTGTCAAGTAAAGCAAATAGGCGAACAAAACGACCCACGCCATGAGGAAAAAAGTCCAGCGCAAGCGTTCAAAAGCACTGTGGGCATGGGTGCGAAGATATGCCATAAAAAGCCAAGTCATCATGCCGATGAGCGACAAATAGCCGCCAAAAACGAAATAAAACTTGCGCGAACCCGTTTGGCTGGATTCGTATTCTTTTTTGTAAGAACTCAGTTTTTGATACGTTTGGTCGTCAATAATGGCATTTTGGCGCACCAAAAGCTCATTTTTACGCACCATTCCACGTGTTTGGGGCAATTCGTCGAGTTGTTGTTGTTGATTTTTTTTGGTTAAATCTTGATTGAAAAAAAGATTGGGCATCAAGGCATTTTCCAATAGCGGATAGAGAAAAACGGGTTCGCGCAACCGCGAAAGTTGTAGGCTGTCGTTCAACAATCCTTTCATTTTTTCGACGGTCAGGAGGTTTTGAATCGTTTGTTTTTCGACCGTATTGCCGCGCACGATGCTGACGACCGTGTTTTTGTCTTTCCGAAGCAGCAATGAATCGCCCAAAATGCCTCGCGTGAGCCAGCGCGTGAGCAGCCGTTCGCCAAAATCAAGGTATTGACGGTTGTTTTTCAACACGTCTGTCATGGAGCCGTCGCGTCGAATGATGCCGATTTGTTTTTCAAATTCGCGCTCAAAAATTTCTTTTCGCTCTTGAATGACGCTCAATTTTACTTCGTAATAAGGCGCAATTTCTTCTTCCAATTTGCGGCGTTCGTCTTCAAATTCGGTTGCGGATTTTTGAATCGGAAAGTCAAATTGGGCATATAAATCTTCATATTGCCAAAGCGTTCCGAGACTAAACGGATATCGAAATTTGGCGGTCGTAGGAAACAAAAACGAAACCGCCGCCACCGCCGTCAATGCAAAAACATATTTGGCGATGGTCGGAATACTCCGCAAAAAACTGATGAGCCGTTTTTTCATCTCTCTTTTCTATTGATTTTTCTTTACTTTTTTTTCCAAATAATTTCCGCAACGCCCAAATTTTTAGCAATAAAACGCGCCAAAACGAACAAATAATCTGACAATCGGTTTAAATACGAAACACAAATTGGTTCTACGGCTTGTTGCGCATCGGCAGCCAACGCCACGACCAAGCGTTCGGCGCGACGGCAAACGGTGCGTGCGACGTGACAAAACGAAACACAAATGTCGCCGCCCGCTAAAATAAAATTTTGTAGCGGTTCGATTTCGGCTTCCATTTTGTCAATTTCAAATTCTAATTTTTCAATATCTGTTTCGCTTACATCGCTTGGCAATGCAAATTTTTTGGGGTCGCTTGCCAAGTGTCCGCCGATGCTGAACAGTCGGTCTTGCACATATTTTAAGGTCTCGCAGGCGGGCGCGAGGGTGGGCAGGTCGTGATTTTCCAAGCCGTCGCGCACCACGCCGATGAAGGCACTCAACTCGTCCAACGTGCCGTAGGCTTCCACGCGCTCGTGAAATTTGGCAACGCGAGTTCCGCCAAAAAGCCCCGTTTCGCCCAAATCACCTGTTTTGGTATAAATTTTAAAACTCATTTTTATAAATTTTATATTTTGATTTTATTCTAAATTTTTCGCAAAAATAGGAAAAATGTTAGAAAAAATGGCTCGAATACTGGGGGGGGGGCTATTTTTCTTTTCTAATTTTTTTTTATACGTTTTTTTAATTCATTTTAAAAATTAGAAAATATTTTGATTTTTTTAAATAAAAAAAAAAACCGCTTGCGATTTGCAAACGGCTTTTTTTTGAGGTATTTTTGTACACGTTTTAGCGCATAATGACCATTGTTTTTTGGATTTCTTTTTTGCTTTCCGCCAATTTGATGCGCACCACATAAGCGGCGGGCGACAAATCGGACACGTTGATTTGGAAAGTATTGCTACCAATCAAACCCAATTCGCGTTGTTCGACCAAAGCACCTTTTTCGTCAAAAATTTCGAGTTTGGCGTGTTGACCTTTGAAACCCGTCAAATCCAATTCGGTATAACTGTCGGCTGGATTCGGATACAAATTCATATCGGCTTCCGTTTTCGTGAATTTTACTTTTTTAACTTCCGAAAAACGGGTGGTTCCGTCCGCCAATTCGAGTTTGATACGATAAGAATTTTCGCCATCTGACGGATTTTCATCGAATCTAACAAACGCTTTCACGTCTGATTTTGTCGAAAATGCGTCGAATTGGGTCAAATCTACAAACGTGCCATTTGCCAATTGTTTTTGTACCACAAAACGCTCGTTGACGGGACCCGAATTGTTCAACCAGTTCAAACGCGCTTGTTTTCCGACTGCCAAAGCCTGCAAATCGAGTGTCAAACTCGACGGCGGTAAATCTTCCACCACCCGAACGGGTATGATGGCTTTGTTGCATAAACCGCGATTGTCGCAAAGGTTTGCCTCGATTTTGTCGCGTCCCAAAAACGCTTGTTTTGCCGAATAACCCAATCGAACGACGCGCAAATCGGCTGCCAAATCTGTGACATTTCCAATACTCGAAACTAATGGAGAAATTTGATGCGTATCGTCCACGTCGGGGTCAACGATGTTAAAATTTTCTCTCGCCGTGCCATCTTTCATCACGTAGATGGTTTTGACTTCGAGCGCGGGCATGATGTTTCGGCATCTTGCAGCGGGCGTAAAAGTGACATTTGTGAAACGTCCAGCCGTTACATCTTGAAGGTCATAATCGAAAATTCCGTTGGTGGTTTTCGTTTTTACGGCGTTCATTCCCGTCACTGGAAACTGTTGGTCGTTGTGCCAACGCAACGAAATCGGCTGTTCCAATTGCGTCAAATCAAACTGCATCGTTGCCACGCCTTTCCAATCCGTTCCGATGAGCGTTGCGCCTTCTGCACCGCCCGAATAGGTCGTGTTGAGCGACACCATGCCGACGGTTGTGCCTTCGGACGAGCCGTTGATGTGTTGCAAATTGTAGTTCATGTCGCCCGAACGCGGCGAAAAACCGTCTTGACGAAGCAAAACTGCGCGGTTTAGCTTGTCTGCGTCGTACTCAAAGCGGAAATTTGCATCGCCGAGTCGAAATGTTTTTTGCGCATCGGACGCACGAAGTTGCACTTGAACTTCGGCTTTACGCGCCGCACAATCGCATTTTGTGATAGAAAACTGCACGTCGAATTGACGTTGCTGCTGTTGGGCAAATACTGGATTTGCCATCGCCGCCAAACTAATGGAGGCAACACATGGTAAGAATCGTAACTTCATCTTAAACGTGTAATTTGTCGAGTTTAAAAAATAAATTTTAAAAATATTAGTTTATAAATTATTTAAAAATTATAAACTATCTACAATAATCCAAACCTTGCGCCATGTTTTTTTATATATTTTTTTAAAATAATTTATAATTCAAAAAAATGTGACAACTAAATAAGAATCAAATAAAATTTATTTAAAATTTGATTGGTTTTTGACAATTATACTGGGGGGTAGCTTTTTTTCAAATTTTTATGAAAAAAAAAACCTCACGTGCGCTCGTACACGTGAGGTTTTTTTTATTGTTTATGGAAAACACTAAATGATTTTTTTTAATTTTTCGATTACAAAATCCACTTCTTCGAGCGTATTGAGATGCGAAAAAGAGAAACGAATGGTTTTGCGTTCGGGGTCTGCGCCGATGGCGGTCAATACGTCGGAACCGCCTTCTACGCCCGAACTGCACGCGCTGCCACCCGACGCGCTGATGCCCGCAATATCAAGGTTGAACAACAACAATTCTGACTTGAAAGAGGGCGGAAACGAGACACTCAAAACGGTGTACAGAAATTCGTCGTCTTGTTCTCCGTTGAGTTCGATGCCTTCAAAATGGGTTAAAATTTGATTTTTCAAGGCATTTCTGATGCTCAAAATGTGTTTTTTGCGCGTTTCCATGTGTTCGCAGGCGAGTTCCAATGCTTTTGCCATGCCGACGATGGAAGCCACATTTTCGGTTCCGCCGCGCATGTTTCGCTCTTGCGAACCGCCATCAATAAACGGCGAAAGCATGGCATCGGAGTTGACATAAGCAAAGCCAACGCCTTTGGGACCGTGAAATTTATGCGCCGTTCCCGTCAAAAAATGTATTAATGTTTTCGACACATCAATGTCAAAATGCCCCACCGTTTGCACAGTATCGCTGTGAAAAAAGGCGTTATATTTTTTACAAAGCTGCGAAATTTTTTCTAAATCGAGCATTGTCCCAATTTCATTGTTGGCGTGCATCAACGAAACTAAAATTGCCCCCCCCCCAGTATCAGCAGCATTTTTCAACAAATTTTCGAGGTCTTGGACATCAATATTTCCTTTGTCGTCGCATTTTGTAAATTTTATTTGGCAATCGCTATTTTTCTCAATGCTTTGCAAGCTATGCGCCACGCAATGATGTTCGAGCGAAGAGGAAATGATGTGTCGCACGCCCAAATCGCGCACGGCATTTTTGAGAATCATGTTGCTGCCTTCGGTTCCGCCCGATGTGAAAAATATTTCGCCGATGCTGGCGCGAATGGTTTGTGCAATTTGCTTTCGCGCCGCTTCGACGGTGGCGCGTGCGATGCGCCCGTCTGCATGAATGCTGGAAGGATTGCCGAAATTGTGCCGCAACACATCGGTCATGGTTTCCAACACGATGGGGTCGAGTGGGGTAGTGGCGGCGTTGTCGAAGTAAACTCTTTTTTTCATATGTTTTTAAATCCTAAAAATCGCGCAAAAATAGGCGTTTTTTAGGAGAATGGGG
>JBJOPA010000081.1:0-3957 GCA_046051005.1 Bacteroidota bacterium | reverse complement strand
ATAAATTTTCTCAATAATTCTTTGTCAGAAGAGAATATTATTTCCTCCATCAAACTAACATATGGTTTTATGATGTAAGACCCATCACTTTTATAAATAATCCCTAGCATTTCTCCACTTTCTGAACGTATTTTTTGCAACGATGAAGCGGTTCTTGCAACATAGGCACCTTGTTTTGCTTTTTCAATAGTTTGTGGACCTTTGGTCATGCCTTCTTCAACACCTACACGTTTACATTCAAATATTGCGTAAGGTTTTTTATCTTGTTCGTAGATGTGAAGTTCTAACTTTTCTCCAATATCAGATTTTATACTGCAAAGTAGAAATGAATTATCAGAAATAGCAATAGTACAAGCATTTCGAAGAACATTATTGCTTAAAAGCTGATTTGATTTTCTTTCAAAACCTGTTAAATCAAAGTTATTTGCTGTTAATGCTTTCAGAATAATATTGGAAGTAATTGATTTTTCTGATTTGTCAATTGTCAAAAACGAACTTCTAATTATTGGGTGTAGTGAGTATTCAACATTATGAGTAATATTAGGATTGCCATATTCCGCAAGTCCTCGTTCAATTGAAATCTGATTATTAAGTCCCCATGTTTTCAAAAGGTAATAAGTAATGATTTCAACCAAAGTTCCTAACGCTCTTCCCGAAGCCTTTTTAGGGTCTTTTGTATGGTTAAATACTTCTTCTGCTAACACCTTTTGTAGTTTATCTACAGATTCATATGCCATAATTATTTACGCTTTTTATTTTTTAGTAGAGTCTTGCTCTTTATGGCACAATGCTCAACTCAACAACATATGTACTTCTACTGATATCCGAGTGATTGGTTAAAAAAACAAGGTTCACTAATCTAATGCTAATACTATACAAAGGTACAGCAAAAAAATAAAACTTCAATATTTTTCACTAAAATTCTTCCGCGAAATTTATAGCTAAATATCTTCAGATAAATATTCTTACTCAAATAGGAATTTCTTTTTGTTCCTTTTTTAATTGTTACTTGATTCTTTTAGGAATTGTTATACAGTTCCATCATTGCGCGCTTATGACGCAACACATTTTTGCCCAAAATATCTGCCCCCCAGTATATTTGATGTTTTTATGCCAATATTTAGCACAAATGCCGACTTTGAGTGCGGGATTTTTATTGGTACGTTTTTTTCGTCTTGAATCTGTTTGTTAAGTTATTTTCTGTCAAAAAATTATAGCCTAAATCAATGGTTATCCTTTTGTTTTTGTCCATAAATTTAAAAAATCTTCCATCAGTATAAACAATTTCTGCTGCATGTTGGTCGTTCCAAAAGTCTATTTTATATTTTTCCTCAAACGTATGATTGATATTTCGCCCATTTTGAAGTTCTGTAAAAAGATAAAAGCATTCTGAAGCAGTCAAATTACACACTTTATTTTTTGTTTCAAAACTTATTTCTTGTACGAGCGAGTAAATTTTGTCCGCTTTGAGAGGCGATAATTTTACTTTTTGATAGAAATATCGTATAAGCGTGTATGCCCAAATAAATTCTGACGGTGCATCTCTTCCGTAGTCATAAACGGTTTTCACAATTTTTCTATTTTTGATAAAAGTGACAGTAACCGCTTCATCATCTGTGTGATGTGCCGAATAATGTTCTTTCAAACTTGAAATATTGCTTTTTTTAAAATTATTCTCTAATTGTAAATAGTCAGTTTTTGAGATGTCAGATGTAAAAAGTCCATTTATCATATTGTATTTTTCTCCTAAATAACACAGTTTTCCATCTTTTTCGATGCTGATTGCCATAATTGGGCATGCGCCAAAACAACCCGTAGAAGCGACTACTATTTTGTCAAATGTTTCATTTTCGTTGAGTTTATAAACCTTTTTTGAATATTTTGCAAAAATGCTGTCACTCGTTTGAAGCGTTAATGTATCACCGATTAGTGAAAATATTTTTGTATTTATCCAAATATTTTTCGACAAATCAAAGATTCCTAAACTGTCATCTTCAATTTTATATTTTGTAGTGTTCCCCAAAAATAAATTTTTCCCATCTTCTCGGCGGTCTCCTCTAATTCGTTCAAAGTATCCAATTTTATTTTCACATTGTCCATTTTCCGAGAAAATATATCCGTTAGTCATGTTGCCTTCAAACGACGGTGGCGGCGGCAAAGTACCGTCGTTTTTTTCTAACTTTCTTTTATTTTCCGTCTTCATAAAACTCCATTCGCCAATAATATCGCGTTCAAATTTTGGATTATTTCTCTTTTTACAACTATACAAAGTCGAAAATATTAGAATGTATATTAAAATTTTTGCTTTCATAGGATGATTGTTGAGCCTGTGGATTAAAAAAAAACTATTTACTGGACAAAAATACAATCAAAAAACGAAATCGCAATTTTTTTTAATCAAAATATTTTTTGGATAAAATATTGACAAAAAACGACCCCCCCAGTATATTTCCCATTTTTAGGCGGGAAGAATAAAGTTTTGCATGATTATTGACTCATTAAAGTTATTTAATTGATGTAAAAATAGCAATAATGGGTTTTTCGCCACTTCAAAAATTACTGAAAACGAGTTGTTTTATCTTCATTTTTTGTCATTCAACCGTTGTTCTTTCGCAACCGAAACGGGATACTTCTCAGAGTTGCGCTTCATTTTGGTTGGCGATTTCATTAGATTTGACGGCAAAAGATGTGGATAGATTTGGCGCACGTCCCACCGTTTTGTCGCGCACGCTGGCGATGGCGATGACCGCACTTTTCGACGCATGGGCAATGTACGATGCTCACGCCGTTGCTACTACGCTTGACCCATCGCACCGCCGCCCGCTTGCAGAACATCGCCTCGAAAACAAAGAAATTGCGATGAGTTACGCCATTTTTCGCGTTTTGACGGCGGTTTATCCAGCAGATTCGGACACTTGCGCCCTCGTGATGCGACAAATTGGGCTTGACCCAAACAATGCGACATTAGACGAAAACACGCCGCAAGGCATGGGAAACGCCATTGCAAAAGCATTGTTGTCGCAGCGAAATCACGACGGAGCCAATCAATTGGGCGACGAAGCGGGCGGAAATACAATGCCATATTCAGATTATACGTATTATAAACCTGTAAATACATATCAAAAAATAATTGACCCCGACCATTGGCAGCCGATTCCGTTTGCGGACGGAAAAGGTGGCGTTGTGGTACGCGATTTTCTTACGCCACATTGGTATCGCGTGAAACCTTTTGGGCTGTTGACTGCGGCGCAATTTCGCCCGCCGCCACCGCCGATGATGGATTCAGAACAATTGAAAAAAGAAATTAATGAATGCCTTTACTTCAACGCAAATTTAACGCCTCAACGCAAGGCAATTATTGAATTTATGCGCGACGGTCCGCGTTCGACGGGGCAATCGGGGCATTGGTTGCGGTTTGCGAGATTGGTTTCTCAACGCGACCATTATGACCTCGAACAAGACGTAAAACTCTATTTCGCAGTCAGTAATGTAGCGATGGACGCTTTTATTGCCGCTTGGGAATCGAAACGTTTCTACGATTCGGCGCGACCTTGGAGCTTGGTTCGATACTATTTTGGCGACCAAAAAATAATGGGGTGGGGAGGCTGCGACAAAGGAACAAACGTCGTGACGGGCAATACTTGGCAACCCTATTCGCCGCCTACGTTTGTGACACCGCCTTTTCCGGGCTATGTTTCGGGGCATAGTGCCGTGAGTGCGGCTTGCGCAAAAGTATTGGAATTGTTTACAAAAAGTGATACTTTTGGCGTAGAGGAAAAGCGCAGCGCAGGAATTTTGACCGAAACAGCAGGCGATGAAGTCAGTTTGCCACTCAACACATTTTCAGAAACGGCGGAAATAGCGGGTTTGTCGCGAGTGATGGGCGGCTATCATATTCAATCCGATAATATACAAGGATTGATATTGGGAAGAAAAGTAGCAACACATGATTGGGAA
>JBJOPA010000080.1:0-10272 GCA_046051005.1 Bacteroidota bacterium | reverse complement strand
GTTCTCTCTCCCTTCGGGGGGTCGGGGGGGACAAATACTGGGGGGGGTAGATTTTTTCTTAAAAATGATATAATTTTTTTATTTTTATAATTGATGAAAACGATAAAATTTTGTGCAGGTTTGTTTAGCATTATTTTATTGACAAACTGCAATTCGGAAGCCGAAAAACGAAAGGCTTATGTCGAAAAAGAAATAAAGCGGCGGGTAGAAGATTACAAAATCCAACGCGATTCGGACTGCCGCGTCACGGCGTTGGACATCGCCAATCGGCAAGTGGATTCCATTTTGCTCACCGAAGCCAAACGCGCCGACAGCCTCACGCGCACGCCCCTACCCATGCGACCGACGCGACCCAACCTCAAATCGGCATTAGACACGCTGCCCGTAAAACCGATTTTGCCAAAAGATTGAGAATATTTTAAATTTAAAATAAAATTATTGATTTTATGTAAATTATTGATTTTTAATTATTTATGTAATTTTAAAATCAATAATTTATAAAAAAACTGATTAATCAATAAAAACATGAATCATTTAATTGCGCCGTCGGTTTTGTCGGCAAATTTTTTGCAACTGGAAAGAGACCTTGAAATGATAAATCAATCGGAAGCCGATTGGTTTCATGTTGATGTCATGGACGGTCGTTTTGTCCCAAATATTTCGTTTGGCATGATGATAATTGAGCAGATGAAACGCGCCGCCCAAAAGCCGCTCGACGTGCATTTGATGATAGTCGAACCCGAAAAATATATCGAACAATTTCGCAAAGCGGGAGCGGACATCATCACCGTTCACCTCGAAGCGTGTACGCATTTGCATCGGACGATTGAGCAGATAAAAGCCACAGGCGCAAAGGCTGGCGTGGCAATAAATCCACATACGTCGGTCAATTTGCTCGAAGATGTGTTGGAAAATGTGGATTTGATTTGCCTCATGTCCGTCAATCCGGGTTTTGGAGGACAAAAATTTATTTACCAAACGATTCCAAAAATTCGGAAATTGCGCGCCCTGCTCGACGAGCGAAACCTCGACGCTTACATCGAAATTGATGGCGGCGTAGGTTTGCAAAATGCGGAATCTATTTTAGAAGCGGGCGCAAATGTTTTGGTGGCGGGCAACAGCGTTTTTGGCGCGGCTGACCCACGCGCGGCAATCCAAAAATTCAAAAATTTAGGGCAATCTCGATATTAAAAAATTATTTTTCAGGAAAAATGGCGGCGGAAAATGCAAGATTTGATTGAGAAAATTTTTCTTTCGCCTTTGGCGGTTTTGTATGGTCTTGGGGTGTGGTTTCGGCAGCTGTTGTATCGCACCAATTTGCTGCGGCGGTCGAGTTTCGACGTGCCGACGGTGGTGGTCGGCAACCTGACGGCAGGCGGCGCGGGCAAGTCGCCACATGTCGAATATTTGGTGCGTTTGTTGTCGCCGTACATCGAAATTGGCACGTTATCAAGGGGTTATGGGCGAAAAACGGAGGGTTTTCGCATCGTTCAGCCCAATTCGTTGGCGCAAGATGTGGGCGATGAACCGCTACAATTCAAGCAAAAATTTCAAGAAATAACGGTTGCCGTTGGCGAAAAACGCGCTTACGCCATTCCGATGATGTTGCAAGACAATCCAAATTTAGAAACCATTTTGATGGACGATGCCATGCAACACTTGGCAGTAAAACCATATTTGACGGTCATGTTGACCGAATTTGACGCGCTCTTTACCCGCGATTTTTTGCTGCCCGTCGGCAAATTGCGCGAGTTTCGGACGGGTGCAGCGAGGGCGGACATCATTGTGGTCTCGAAATGCCCCCCCCCAGTATCCGAGCAAAAAAAAGCCGAAATTATCGCTGAAATTGCGCCAAAATCGCATCAAAAAATATTTTTTTCTTATTATAAATATTTTAATCCTTATGCAATTTTTGATAAAAATACGAAAATTGAATTGGATCTAGAAACCGATATTTTATTGGTTTGTGGGATTGCAAAGACCGATTATTTGCAAAAATACGTCGCCTCGAAGACCAGTTTGTTGCATCTTTTAGAATTTTCTGACCATCGCGTTTTTACCAATTTTGATTTGGGTCAAATCAAAGCAACGTATGACAACATGCGGCGCGAAGGTCGAAAAGTAATCGTTCTGACAACCGAAAAAGATGCCATGCGGCTGACGCAACATCAATCTTACATCGTTAAAAATGAGATTCCAATTTTCGTTTTGCCCATCGAAGTTGATTTTTTGTTCGACGAAAAAGTATATTTCGATGCCGCCATCAAAAACGCCTTGTTAGATTTTAAAATTTAAAATTCAAATCTTCAATTTAAAAAAAAACGCCCCCCCCCAGTATATTTGGCTTATTTTTCTTTATTTGATGGTTATTTGACAGATTGTCCACTTTTTATAAAAAAATATTTATAAATAATTGATTATCAATATTTTTGTTGATTTTTTTTATTTGATGGTTATTTGACGAAACAGCGGTTTCACGTTTCTTTTTTACAAATTCAAAATAAATGAAAATTATTTTTCAACCCTTTTTGTGGTTATTTTATTGGGTCTTGCACACGTATGCGCGGGTGGCAAATTTGGTGTATTTTGGAAAATGGGTGGTCAGAAATGAAGACCGTTTGATGAACCTAAAAACGCCGCAAATCATGGCAATCAACCACCCCAATACGCTGTTAGACGTGACGGCGACCGTCATTTTACCGTATCGAAAATATTCTTTTTTAGCAAATTATAGTTTGTTTAAAAATCCTATTCTAAATTTTATTTTGACTTCGCTTTATTGTATCCCAATAAAACGTCGTCAAGATGTAGCCGAAGGAGAAGTGCGTGACAACTCCCAAGCATTTTCTATCGTGGACAAACACTTGTCAAGTGGCGGCAATTTGTTCATCGCGCCCGAAGGTTCGAGCTTTCAGGAGCGGCATGTGCGCGAGTTTCGGACGGGCATTGCGCGGGTCGCATTTGCCGCAGAAGCGAAGGCGGATTGGAAACTTCAACTCAACATCATTCCGCTCGGCGTGACTTACGAAACGCCCGGTGACATGGGCGGCAGCGTCGTCGTCCATGTCGGCGAACCGATTCGCGTTGCCGATTGGCAGGCGCAATACGTTGCCGACCCCGTGAAAGCATCGGACGATTTTGCGCTTTGGCTCGAAAAACGTTTTCACGACTTGACGTTACATTGTGCAGACCGCAACGAAGATTTGTTTTTACAGAAAATTGAAGCGATTTTTGATGTAAAAAAACGATTGATTGGCATTGACCCAAGCGCATGGTACGACCGCTCGCGGGTGTTGCTCGAAAAATTACACGCATTAAAAAAATCGCCTAATGAATTTCAAATCGTTGAAAATCAAATCAATACATATTTTGAAATTTTAGAAAAAAATAATTTAAAAGCTCCCAAAACAGCACGGATTGGCGGATGGGGGATTTTGTTGAGTCTGCCGATTTATTTGTATGGCGCATTGAATAATTTATTGGTCGCAGCATTTTCAGAAGCGACGCGGGAAAAATTGGAGCAAGACGAAAGCTACGATTCGACGATAAAATATGCGACGGGCGCGCTGGTTTTTTTGCCGCTTTTCTATTGGTTGCAGACCAAAGGCATTGCCGCCGTGTTGAAAATATTGGGTTATGACCCAACTTGGGCGTGGATTTATTTGTTAACGCTGATTCCGACGGGTATTTTTGCCCATTTTGTGTATCGAGAAGGTGCGGTTTTTTTCAACAGAAAACGATACGAATCGCTCGAACCTCGCGTGCGCGAACAACTCGAACAGTTGAATAACCACATTATCAACGCATTTCAGAAAAGTTAAAAAAAATAAAATAAAAATATTTGTCCGCATCTTTCGTTTAGAAAATAGCTTTTTCAAAGGAAAAATGCCCATTTTGAGGCAAATATACTGGGGGGGGGCTATTTTTGAAGTCATTTTCAAAAAATAACCGCACTTTTGTTAAATCCTGATTTTATCAATTCCTATAAATTTTTCAAGAAGAAAATGAACATTCGTTTACTTTTTATAGTACTAATTTTTCAAATTAGTTTTAGTTCGATACGAGCGCAACAGCGCATTCCGACCTTGCAACCTTTGGCGCAAAACGGGAGTTTGCAACGCGATGTTTTGACAAATTCGATGGCAAAAGCAGCATTAACATTGCCATTTTTCGATGATTTTTCGTATGAAAGCAGTCGTCCGAGTGCCGCTTTGTGGCTCGACCGTCAAGTATTTATCAATCGCACGATGTCGGGCGACCGCACGCCGTCGGTTGGTGTCGCTACTTTCGACGGTTTGAACGAACGCGGTGCGCCTTACGCGCCATTTTCGTTGCCCCAAACACGCGGCGGACTGGATACGTTGACCTCTCAAACCATTGATTTGGCGAACGCAACGGCAGCCGATAGCATCATTTTTAGCTTTTGGGCGCAACCCAAAGGCTTGACGTATGCGCCTTTTGAGTTGGATTCTTTTATCGTAGAATTTCGCAATGTGTTGGGCAATTGGGAAAAACTTCCGTCGCTTTCATTGGGCGGTTTGGTGAACAATACGCCCACCAATTCGTTGGATTTTTTGCCCGATTTTCAATATAAATTCTATAAAGTTGTAGATAATCGTTTTTTACATCCCAATTTTCAGTTCCGTTTTCGGACGTTGGGCAGACGGCAAGGGAATTACGAAACTTGGCATTTAGATTATGTTCACTTGAATAAAAATCGTACTTCGGTGACTACTTTTTCGGATTTGGCGTTCATGGCGCAACCGCGTTTTGCGCTCAAACGCTATTCACAAAAGCCTTGGAGACACGTAAAAGCAGGGAATTATGCCGATTTGCGCGATACGTTGAAGGTTTCGATTCGCAATTTTTACGACCGAAGCGTGAACACCAATACGAGTTCGATTCGGATTCAAGAAACGACCACCAACACAAATGTTATCAATACGACTTCGGGTTTTACGGGCATTATTCGCGCCAATACGGGATTTTTGGATACATTTTCAAGGACAACTTCGGTGTTGGGATTTGACACACCGATAAGAAATAATTACAATACAAGAGATAGTTTGGTGTTGGAAACGACCTATAATTTTGTATGCAGCGAAGCCGAACCAACCAATCCGAACTACGCGGGCGTGACGAACAACAACAGCGTGGGTCGAAAAACGACCATGAACAATGAATTTGCATACGACGATGGAACCGCAGAAGCGGTCATTTCGGGCGCGCCCGTTGAGGGTTACACGATGGCGTTGAAATTTACGTCGAATGTGGCGGATACGATTCGCGGCGTGCGCATCAATTTTCCGAATTTGAAAAGCAATGCGAGTTTGTCGAGTTTTCAGTTGTTGATTTGGCAAGATGCGCTTGCCGACCCCGATAATTTGCGCGACCCAAAACTCATTTATGCCTCGCCAGATACGCTTTCGCCCGTGTTGCCAAACGTTTTTGTAGATACGTTGCAAGGATTTTCGACCTACATCACGATTGATTCTATGAAACGACCAAAAGGAATTGCCTTGCGACCGGGTAATTTTTATATCGGTTGGAAAACCGTTGGCACGACCATCATTCCCGTCGGGTTCGATAGAAACAATAGCGAAATTGCAAATAACGAAGTATTATATTTGGACGAAACAAGAACGTGGCGAACTTTTCCATCGTTTGGCGCACCGCTCGTGCGCGTCGTGACGGGTCGTTATACGCCTACGCCGACTTCGCGATTGATTGCTTCACAACAGGAAATTGCATTAAACGCCCAAAGTTTTTCGATTTATCCGAATCCCGTTCACAATTGGTTGAATATTGAATTAAAAAATATGGATTTGGTGAATGAAAAATTTATGGTTAGTGTTTTTGACCTTTCGGGCGGCTTGAAAACCCGTCAGATACTGGGGGGGGGCATTTCGACTGAAGGTTTTTCGGCAGGAATGTATATTTTGAAAATTGAAAACGTAGCAACACACCAATCATTTTTCCAAAAAATTGTGGTGGCGAAATAATTGTCTTTTTCTTGAAATCATAAAAAAAAACGCGCTCTTTTGGGGCGCGTTTTTTTTATGGTTATATTTTTTTACAGACTTGGAAACCGAACGATTGGGATATTATCAACGCAAAACATGGAAAACGACAGTTAATGAAAACAAAAAATTTTTCAAAAAACAAAAACAGAAAACAAAAAAAAGGCTTTGTGCCTTCCTTCGGGGGGATTGAGGGGAGATTATACTGGGGGGGTGCATTTTTCAAGGTTTTTTTAAA
The DNA here is from genome assembly GCA_046051005.1 of Bacteroidota bacterium. Taxonomy (GTDB): domain Bacteria; phylum Bacteroidota; class Bacteroidia; order Chitinophagales; family Saprospiraceae; genus JAAFJT01. The sequence goes on along the minus strand of JBJOPA010000080.1, from coordinate 4,014 downwards.
AAAAATAAAGCTGTATTTTCATAAAATTTAGTAGTTTTGTCAGCTAAAAAATAAAAAAAAATCGAAATGCGTAAAATTATTCTTTTAAATCTTTTATTGACTTTGTCCACATTTTTGTTTGGACAAACGCAAGAAATTTACCAACGGATTCGGATAGACATGACGAATCATGCGATGTCAGAATTGGCACAATTGGGCGTAGAATTTGAACACGGCGAATATTCGGCGGGTAATTATTTCATCAATGAATTTTCGTTGTCGGAAGTTCGCCAAATTCAGGCGGCAGGTTTTTCGACCGTCGTGTTGGTGGACGACGTGGCACGCCATTTTCAAGAAGAAAATCGGCGTTTAGACGACAATTTTGCACGAGGCGCGTGCAATGTGGGTCAATATCCCTACAAAACGCCGCAAAATTATCGCGAGGGTTCGATGGGCGGGCATTACACTTGGGAAGAAGTGCAAGCCGCATTGGACTCGATGCGGGCGCGTTTTCCGAACCTCGTTTCGGCAAAACAAAACGTAAGCGACACGCTTCGTTCGCACGAAGGGCGCAATATTTTTTGGGTACGCATTTCAGATAATCCAGATGTGAGAGAAGCCGCCGAACCCGAAATGTTGTACACGGCACTGCATCACGCACGCGAAGGTGTGAGCATGACACAACTGATTTTTTACATGTGGTATTTGCTTGAAAATTATAATTCCGACCCCAAAATCAAGTTTTTGGTGGACAATACCGACCTTTATTTCATGCCTTGCGTGAATCCTGACGGACTGGTTTACAATCAGACGACGAGTCCAGCAGGCGGCGGCATGTGGCGCAAAAACCGTCGTGTCAATGCGGGCGGTTCGTTTGGTGTGGATTTGAACCGCAATTATAGCTATCGTTGGGCATTTGACAACACGGGTTCGTCGCCCACGCCATCGTCTGATACGTATCGCGGTGCGGAAGGTTTTTCTGAACCTGAAACTCGGGCGGTGCGATATTTGGTGCGTCAACATCGCTTTCCAATTATTTTAAATTATCATACTTACGGCAATTTATTGGTTTATCCTTGGGATTTTCCAGACCCGCGCCCCGATTTGGTGACGATTGAAACATTTGCAAAAGTGTTGAGCCGCGAACACGGCGCGGTACTCGGAACGGACATACAAACGGTGGGCTATTCGACCAACGGCAGTTCAGACGATTGGATGTACGGCGACACCACGCTCGGAAAAATTCGCTCTATCGCCATGACCCCCGAAACGGGCATGAATCATTATGGTTTTTGGGCACCGCGTGCGGCTATCAATTATTTGAATCGAACGCAAATGCAACAAAATTTGACGGCGGCTTATTTGTTGCACAATTATTCGTTGGCAACGCCCGACACGTCTTTGTTTGTTCGCCAAACGACGGCTAATTTGAGTTATGATGTACAACGTTTTGGTTATGGAAATGCGCCAGTTACAGTCAATATTGTCCCCATTTCGGCGAATATTGTGAGCGTTTCTAATCCCAACAATACGGTCAATTTAACACAATTTCAATCTGTAAATCGTTCATTTACCCTGACTTTAAACAATTCAATCGCGCAAGGCGATGAAATTTTGTATGCTTTGTCAGTCGCACACGGTGGGTTTACGCACGTGGATACGATTCGGAAAATATTTGGCAATCGTATCGAAAATTTATCCAATACTGGGGGTTCCATCGCAGGTTGGACGGCTTCGGGTTGGGGCGTTACGACACGCGCTTTTCGTAGTGCGCCGTCCAGTATTACGGATTCGCCGAACGGAAATTATACGGCAAATGCGAACACGACCATTTCCACGCCTTCTATTTCGTTGCCACAGGAGGCGACAAATGTGGCGTTGCGTTTTTGGGCGCGTTGGGACGTAGAATATTTGAACGATGCTGTTTTTCCACAAATTTCGACGGACGGCGGCTTGACTTTTACGAGCATTTGCGGAAAATATACGCGAACGAATGCAACCGGAGCTGCCATTTATGACGGTTGGCAATCCAGTTGGGTAGAAGAAACGTTTGATTTAACGCCTTTCAAAGGCAGAAATATTATTTTTAGGTTGAATTTGAAATCAAATGCTTCGACGAATTTAGATGGTTTCTTTTTCGACGATTTTCAATTGGCAATGACGACTGCGTCGGGGGTTTCGGTTCGTTTTTTATCGGACAATGAATTTGCGTTGCAACAAAATGCGCCCAATCCGACGGCTTCGACCACAACGATTTCGATAGAACGCAGCAACACGATGCGCGGAAAATCTGTTGAATTAGTGATTACAAATATTTTGGGTCAAATCGTGTATCAACAAAATGTAATTGGGGATAACGCAACGATTGATACGCACGATTGGGAAAATGGAACTTATTTTTACCAATTGCAATCTGATGGAAAAACAACGGCGGCAAAAAAAATGGTAGTTTCGCATTAATTTTCTTATCAAAATGCCCCCCCCCAGTATATTTGCCATTTTTCGGTGTATTTCGGGAATAAATAAAAAAAAGTTAACGTTAAAGTCTTTGTACTTTGGCGTTAACTTTTTAGTTTAAAATGTTTTTTAAAGTAAAAAAATATCTAAATCATCATTTTTTAAAAATAAAATTTGAAATAATGAAAAAAAATGGGGTTTGACAAAATAATTTTCGGTAAGATACGTTTTTAAGGTATTCGTATTTAAAACATGAATGAGTTGTTTTACATTAACATTTATTATTTTACGGTTCTTTTTTTCCAACCTCTCAAAAAAGATGATTGTGCGCATGGATAAAAATATTACAAATTTGTTTATTCAACAGCTCTACAAAGAGACTAGTGGGCTCGAAAATGAGCGTTTGAACCTTGAATTGGACAACACTACTGCATTTTGCGACGAAGCAATCATGCTAGAAGAGGCGTTTGACGCGCTTCCAAAGGTATTGTTTAATCCTTCTGACCGTGTGTTAGAAAACATTTTACGGCACAGCCGCGAAACCACTCCCGAAGCGGTTTAAAGCATCGTTAATTTTTTTGTTTCATAAGTATTCAATAAAAAGTCTCGTACACAAGTGCGAGGCTTTTTTTTGTGCATTAATGAGGTGTTGAGACACACCGTGCGAATGTAACAACCCAAGTGTACGAGGTGTTGAAACGCCACGCTAATGTAACAACCGTCCCTACGGGACTTTTTTTTATTATCTTTTCTGATTATGTCTTCTTAATTTTTTATTCGTAAGATGACTGTTTTTTTTCTTAGAAAACTCCCCCCTCCAGTATTTTTATGTTTTACATGCAGAAAAGCCTTGCCATCTGTTAAGATGACAAGGCTAATTCTGTTAATTTAAGTTGGCAGCGACCTACTCTCCCACACGTCTGGGGTGCAGTACCATCGGCGCAGTTGGGCTTAACGACTCTGTTCGGAATGGGAAGAGGTGGAACCCCAACGCTATAACCACCAACAATTCTTGCGATGAATAAACATCAATTTCTTTTGACAAGTTAACTGGAGAGAAATAGTTTTTTCAGATATATTAAAAACAAGCTAAACAATAATTAAATCATACATAATCCACTCTAATCTCCCAAAAACTCTTACATCATTAATTAAATAATAAATAATAACACAAAAACATTGAAGAAAAAAAGAAAGCTATCGGGCAATTAGTACTACTCGACTAAATATGTTACCACACTTACATCTATAGCCTATCAACGTGGTCGTCTTCCACAGCCCTCAAACGAATGCTCATCTTGAAGGAGGCTTCGTGCTTAGATGCTTTCAGCACTTATCCCGTCCGAACGTAGCTACTCTGCGCTGCAACTGGCATCACAACAGATACACTAGAGGTTCGTTCAACTCGGTCCTCTCGTACTAGAGTCAACTCTTCTCAACATTCTCACGCCCACAACAGATAGGGACCGAACTGTCTTGCGACGTTCTGAACCCAGCTCGCGTGCCGCTTTAATGGGCGAACAGCCCAACCCTTGGGACCTTCTCCAGCCCCAGGATGCGACGAGCCGACATCGAGGT
>JBJOPA010000079.1:0-3828 GCA_046051005.1 Bacteroidota bacterium | reverse complement strand
ATGGTTTGACAACGATGACCGCCAAACATTGCCGCGCATTTTGAGTTTGTTTTTCAAAAAATAATCCGCCTCGCATACGCGAAACGGATTATTTTTTTGAGGAATATTTTACAGCCATTTTGACGTATCCACGACGGCGACTGGATATTGTTCTCCAATTTTTACGTTGTATTTTTTCTGCTCGGCAGCATTGAGCGCGTCGGGACGATTTATTTTTTCGGACGGAACTTTCGCCAATTCTGGACACCAATGTTTCACAAAATCGCCATTTTGGTCGTAACGTTGGGCTTGCGAAAGGATATTGAAATACCGATTTTCGCGTGGGTCGCTTCCGACACCTGCCACATAGTTCCAATTTCCATAATTTGAACAGGGGTCATAATCCACCAACAGACTTTCAAACCATTCTGCCCCCATAATCCAATTAATTTTTAAATCTTTTACCAAAAAACTGGCTACATTTTGTCGTCCTCTGTTGGACATAAAACCTGTTGCCGCCAATTCTCTCATATTTGCATCAATGAAGGGGATTCCCGTATTTCCTGTTGCCCATTTTTCAAAAAGCGGCATATTATTTTGATATTTTAGATTTTTCTTTCCCAGTGTTCCGCCTTGTTGGAAAATTTTATTTCCATATTTTTTGCCCATCAATCTGAAATAATCTCGCCACAGCAATTCAAAATAGACCCAATATGTGGATTCGTTTGACTTTCTTTCGCGTTCAAATTTCTTAATTTCGTGATAAATCATCTTCGGCGAGATGCAACCTGCCGCCAACCAAGCGGAAAATTTGGTGGAATAATCGCCGCCAATGAGTTCATTTCGGGTTTCTTTATACGTCAAAATTCGGTTGCTTTCCCACAAATAATAGCGCAATCGCTCCAATGCTTGCGTTTCTCCGCCCTTGAAAACGAGTGCGGCGCGTGGGTCATTTTCAATCACTTCATGTCCAAATTGTTTAATATTTGGCATCGCGCCTGCATCAATGTGCATGGTCGGCGCGGCTACGCGAGCGGGCGCGTCGAGCGGTTTTCGGACGATGGTGGTGCGCTCGACTTCTTTCCGAAAATTGGTGAAAATGTCGGGTGTTTGGTTGACAGGAACGGGCAAATCTTGGGTGTGATAGAGCATTTTTCCGCGTGTGTAGCGCACTTCTGCGCCCACTGCCCATAGATTTTTTTCTAATTTATCCTGCACTTCAATTTCTTCGAGCGTGCGTTCGCGATTGCAAAAAACCCAAGAGGCTTTGGTTTGACGCGCCAAATCGGACAAAAGATCTTCTGGTTTTCCGACATTGACGATGAGTTCCGAACCACGCGCCCGCAAAGAATGTCGCAAATCTTCGACCGATTCGATGATAAATTTTGCGCGAAATGCGCCCGTTTTGGGGAAACCAAACGACGTTTTGCCCATAAAAATGCGCTCGTCGAAGACATAGACGGGAATGATTTCGTCTGCATTTTTGATGGCTTCTATCAACGCCTCGTTGTCATGCAACCGCAAATCGTTTCTAAACCAAACAATGGCACGTTTCTGTTTCATATATTTTTTTTTAATAAAATCTTTTTTTATACAAATTTTAACGCTTTTTTACAGAAAAAATGAAACAATTTTAATGAAAAATGCGTTTATGGCAAAATTAAATTTCAGAAATAGCGTTAGTCTTATGGACTGTAAACATAAAAACATAGAAAACTAATCTGAAAAAACGTGCAATGTTAACAAAAAAAGTGCGTTTGAGTTCAGTTTTTTTCGTTTTTTTTCCTAATTTTTTTTTGTAAAAACGTTTTTTGGGCTTTTATACTGGGGGGGGGCTTTTGTTAACATTTTTTTAAATGTATTCAAAGGATTTGTTAATTTTATGAAATTAAATTTGGCAAAAGATATTTCTTGAAAGCAGTATAAAAAAAATTAAATTTGGAATCTGTGTTTTCATTTCTTCAAAAAATGTATAAATTTAGTCGAAAAGTAAGTGTAAAACAACAAATTAGTTGCTTTAAAAAGTTTTTTTTAAAATTTTTAAAGGTTTTTTTGAAAAACGCTTGCACAATATTTTTTTTCGTCGTACCTTGCAGCCGATTTTAAAAACAGCATATTTTTTTCAAAGAAATGTAAATTTTCAGACGAAAATAAAATTTTAAAGGCTTTTTTGTTGAAATATTGAGAAAAATGCCAAAGAAAATTTTGTAGAATTTTATATGGAAAGACTCGTTGGTGAAAAACATTTGTTTGCAAAAATCAAATTATCAAAATATTATTTTATTTATTTTTCAATAAGTTTTAGTTAAAATTAATTTATTTTTTAAATTATGGTACAGGATTCTAACAGCAAGTTTGATACGATTGACTTGAAAATTTTGCGTATTTTGCAAGAAAACAGTAAAATTACGAACCTTGATTTGTCTAAGCGCATCGGTCTTTCACCAGCACCGACCCTCGAGCGCGTAAAGAAATTAGAAAGCACAGGCATCATCGAAAGCTACCACGCGGTGGTGAACGGTCAGCAAATCGGTTTGAATGTTAAAACATTCGTATTGGTTTCGCTTGCTTGGCAAAAAGACAACGCATTGAATAGCTTTTTGGAAAAAATCAACGAAATTGACGAAATCACAGAATGTTACATCATCACGGGTGATGCAGACTTTTTGATTAAAATCGTTTGTCGTGACATTCCAACTTACGAGCAATTGTTGTTCAAAACGTTGTCACAAATCGAAGAAATCGAGCGTTTGAAAACCTTGATGACCCTTTCGACTGTTAAGGATTCGCGCATTTTGCCGTTCCGTTATGAAGGTATGTAATCTATCTTCGATAATCGAATATAAAAAAACCGTAACTGATTTTTCAGCTACGGTTTTTTTTATTGTTTTTATAGACTTTTAAAGTATATTTTTGCCCAAAATATCTACCCCCCAGTATATTTTCAATTTTTAGGTTAAAATATACATGTCTAATTTAGCCTAAGAACTTGTTTTTGGTAAACTCTCGCTTGTTACTGTTATTTTTCGTCAGTGGAACAGTTCGTATTTCTTTCTGTCTAAACCTATTTTTTCTCCTATTAAATTTGATATATCAACAACAGCTCCATGCTCAATAAATGTTTGATAAAATTTAGGTTGGTTGTTGCCCCAATAAATCATTGCACAAGCCATTGGCGCACCTTTTCCTGTGTCTTGTCCATTTTCTAAGAAACGTAGCCTTGTGTCATAAAGAAAACAAATTGATTTTGCTTTTGTGAAAACGTACTTTTTCCAATGTGACGTATTTGCGGCAATTGGAACGAGTGCAAGTACTTCTGAATTAAATTCTTCGTTGGCATAAGCACATTTAGCTAACCAATTTTTTATAGTTGTGCCACGTTCCTTGTCAATACCGTAAGGTGGATTAACATAAATTGTCGGATAGTTCCAACTTTCTTTTAGTCCGTCATATTTTGGCAAACGATATTCTGTTTCTGCTTTTACAACAGAATATTCATTTGAACAAGGGTCTAGACTTATATTTCCTCCGAACACTTCTTTTACTGCATTCACATACTTATGTGGTGTTCCCCAGCATTGACTCAATGTATTTATGGTTCTTCCTGCGCTCATGATAAAATGGTTTTCCAATTTTTATTTTTCAATTCTGCTAATTCATCATTCAATATTGATAAATTCTTTGAACTTGGTGAAATAACATTAAACCAACTTTCAACAGTTGAAAGATTATCGCTAAAATATTTCAGTAGAAGTCTATCTGCTTCGATATTCATTTGAACTTTTGTAAACTGATTTTTCTTTTTGTCTTCCGCATAACTTGATAGAAATGTATCACGTAAAAATTGAA